>JBJEOP010000051.1:0-13530 GCA_051880775.1 Acutalibacteraceae bacterium | reverse complement strand
GGTAACTGGCAATTTTGTGGCTAATTCTTTAAAAAATCATACTGGAATATTGACCAATGGTATTTTGGAAGTCGGGGGACATTTTTCTCAGAGTTCTTCTGGTAATAATAATAACTTCAATACCACAGGAAACTTTACTTTAAAACTTAACGGTATAGGGCGGCAGAATATCATTTTTTCTAATCCATCCGAATCGCAGATTGCAAATGTAATATTTGACAATTCATCATCTGAGGGAATACATATTGGTGCAAATCATATGTATGTTCGATACAATATTGATGACCAAAGTGCAAATGTGTATGGATATATATATGTTAATTCCTTGTCAAATTTTTCAAATAACAGCTTCAGCGGAAATGTTATTGTATATTCTGAAACTACGCTGACAAATAATATAAGAATTGGCGGACAGTTGTACATTGACAGAAGTTCCAATCTTAATTTGAATGGCTTTACAGTAAATGTTAATTCAGTATATATCAATAGTGGCATATTAAAAGTCAATGGCGGTCAGATTAACTGCAACAGCAAATTTACGGTCAATTGCTACGGTAAACTTGAAATGACAAAAGCTGAGGATTACATTCTTGTGGGTGGTGATTTTTCAACAAGTTCATATTATTCTCATTTCGAACTGCTTACAAACGGTGTACTTGAAATCAAAGGAGATTTTGCTCAAACGGGAACCGGTGATTCTTTCCTTTGTTCGGGAGATCATAAGGTTATTCTAAGCGGAAAATCATCTTCATCGGGAAGAATATACAGACAAACAATTACTTTTGCTAACCCAGATAGTTCAAAATTCAATTATCTTGTAATTACCGTTCCGGTAAATTATTATAGCATTAATGCGGATATTGAGAAAATTTGTAAACAATATACTTTGGAAATAAGGGATATAGAACCTCCGACTATGGTAGAAGGATTGACTGTTGTTGAAAGAACTGCATCCTCAATTAAATTAAGCTGGAATCCCTCTGAGGATAATATTGAGGTTATCGGATATGATATCTACAGAGATGATACCAAAATCGCAACGATAAGCGGAACAGAATATACGGATAAGAATCTCGTGCCCGAAACCGTATATAACTATAAGGTTTGTGCATTTGACGAAGTAAGAAACTTGTCAGAATATTCCGAAACAATTGCAATATCAACACTTGCAGATACTACTCCTCCTAATGCACCGCAGTCTTTAAAAATCAAAAGTAAAACCGGAACAGCAATAACACTAAGCTGGCTTCCTGCTTCTGACAATGTCGCCTGCACCGGTTATCAAGTTTTTCGCAATAATGTTCTTATAGCAACAATAAACAATGTTACATTATACAAGGATACAGGGCTTAATACCACAACAATGTACAGTTATAGGGTCAAAGCATTGGATCAAGCAGAAAATGTATCTGATTTCAGTAATGAAGTGTCTGGATATGCTGCAGCACCCCATATCAATTCCATACAGCCGACTGAGTATACAATTTTTTATGGTAATACAGCAGATCTGTCCGTCAGATTTATAAACACCGGAAATAGCAGCGGTAACAGTGTGAAATTTGAGTATTCATCTGATGAAGAAAACTGGTATGATGTAGTAAACTATATGGCAGGACAGCAAAACTATTCAGAAAATGAACTGTATGCGGCTGTAAGCTGGAATATAACAAATCTCCCAAGTGGAAATTATTATGTAAGAGCCACTTTGTATGATTCTGACGGTTCGACTGACATCAAAACAGCAGAGTATACAATAGACCATTCTGATCCTGATACAGTACAGAATTTTGCTGTTCAAAGCAGTAACGGTGTTGTCAGCCTGAGCTGGAGTGTATCTTCTGAAGCAGACTTTGAGTCCTATGAATTATTCCGATCACAGAGCACAAACAGCAATTTTGAAAGCATAGGCACAATTAATAATAAGAATACAGTATATTTTGAAGATAAGAATGTAACCGATTCCCAAACCTATTACTATTACATAAAGGTAAATAATAAACACGGTCGTCAAAGTGCGGAATCTGCTACAGTTTCTGTTGCTGTCAGTGACGACGAGCAGTCACCTGTCATCGGGGAATTTAGTGGCACAGCAAGAATAAACGGTAACGCATCCATTAAAGTCCCCACAACAGATAATAAAGCTGTCACGCAAGTAGAACTGATGTATTATGACAATACAAATAATAAATGGATAACGATAGGTACAAACAGAAGCGGAATTTTTACATGGAATACGACAGGACTCCCGGATGGTTCATACAATGTGCAGGCGACAGCCACTGATGTAGCCGGAAATCAAAGCACACCAAAAGAAAAGACCTTTGTTATTGATAACACAGGTCCTTCTAAGCCCACTAACATTTCTGCAAGTTCAACCAGTACTACCGTGAGTCTTAAATGGGATGATATCAACGATACAGATCTTGCATATTTCCAGGTCGAACAGAAATGCAGCAATGAATTTGAAAGTGTTGGTAGGGAGAGCTTAGTGCTTGGTATGAATATTACTGATCTTAATTCAAATACAGAGTATACTTTCAGAGTTGTTGGTTATGATGATCTTGGCAACAGAGGTATTGTATCTGATGAGATTACTGTAAGTACAGCAGCGGATAGTATTAAGCCGTACATTTCCAATATGTTGCCGGCTCCCTCGTCAGTAAAAAACAGCATCAATTTCAGAATTACAGTGAATGATAACAGTTATGCAAAAAAATTAAAGTTGTATTATTCCCGTGATAATGAAAACTGGATAGAATATCAAACGCTGGAAAATCAAACGCCTTCTAAGGAATATACCTTCATCTATGATGGAAGTTTATCGGAATTTGATGATGGAATTATCTATTTTAAGGCTGTTGCCGAAGATGGAAACGAAAATCATAGTGACGGGGCAGTGGTATCTTATAAAATTGATACAATAGCACCGCATACCATTACAGACTTGTCAGCATCTGATAAGCTGGGTTATGCTGAATTGAATTGGAGTATTACCGATGACGATACAGATCATTTTATTATTTATCGCTCGGATAATCAATCCGGTGTGTATACCGAGATCGAAAATAATTGCACGACTAAAAACTATTATGATAATTCCGTAAATTACGGTACGGTATATTCCTATAAGATAAAAGCAGCAGATGCAGCAGGAAATATATCGGATCTTTCTAACGAAGCAATTGTTCAAATTTCCGAAGATACGAAACCCCCTGTCATTTACGGACTTAATCCGACAAACGAAAGTACTGTCTGTATGAATCCGAAAATCAGTGTTGTGGTTTCTGATGCAAAACTTGACACAGTTTATTTCGAATACCGCAGGAGTGGCACAGATGATTTGTGGATCGAATTCGGAAATAAACAAAATATAAACAGCACATATGAAAAAATTGAAGCCGTTTGGAATACAACAGGACTGACAAGTGGTGCTTATTCAATCAGGGCTGTTGCCTCTGATTATAACGGCAATACGACCACTTCATCAGAAATAAACTATACACTTGATACAGATGCACCTTTGTCCCCAATTTTAGAACTGTTTCAAGGAAATTATAAACTTTCTCTTGAATGGAATTTGAATAACGACGTTGCTTATTATAAAATCTACAAAAAATCTTATTTTGATTCCGGATATCAGTTCATAACAAAAACAACAGACTTGCAATATGAGGATAAGAATGTCATACCGAATGTTGTTTATACCTATAAACTTGAAGCTTATGATGCTTGTGGCAATTATTCCGAAAGTAATGAGATGTCTTCATTTGCTTATGACGAAGATGATGTTCCGCCTGTGGCGGTCGCTCCCGATGAAATCACGGCGATACAGGATTATGAAATTATTCTTGACGCTACAGAATCAACGGATAATGTTAAAATCAAAAGCTTTGTTTGGAATATGGGAAATGGTGAAACTGTATACGGAGCAAGAACAACATATGTATATAACCAAACAGGTACATATACTGCGACATTAACAGTAACCGACACCTCTGATAATACTGCCAGCACACAGTTTACTGTTACAGTACTTGATAAAACCAATTGCGGTAGAAAAACAGTAAGAGTAACTGATCAGAACGGAAGCCCACTCAAATATGCTTATGTTTATCTTTACAGTGAAGATGAAAATAATAAAATATTTAAGACTGACTGTGAAGGTCTGGTAACGGTATCGGGTGCATTTGGCGAACAAAGAATTGCTGCTTACAAGCAGGGTTACTTGCCAAAAGAGCAAGTTGTATATATTGATTCCGTGTCTGACAGCAACATTGATACGATAGTTCTCGAAGATGGCGAATTGGTAATCGGTGAGTTTTCAGTACACAGAATGAGTCTTGAAGAGATGGTAGAAGCCGGAATTGATTTTAATAATCCTGTGAACTATGACAGCTTTACATTTTCGGTTGATCTAAAATTCAAAAAACAGCCTATTCCTACGCATATAGAATATATTTATGACGGCTTCGGCAATGTTGCTGGTAGTGGAGAAGGAGGTGGTACCGGCGGTGGCGGTGGCAGCGGCGGTAGTTACTCAGGTCTTAGTAATACAAAGTTCAAGAAAGTTAAGGTAGAAACAGAGGATGAAGAAGACCCGAACATCTATGTGTATATTCATACAGAAGAAACTATTTCTTGGCTGAAGGAAATGTTTGCTGCTAATCTCGGAATTATTAACTGTGCAGATCCGCAGTTTGAACTCACAAATTGTTATGCTGATATTGAATTACCTCAGGGTCTTTCTTTGGCGGCAACCAACAATAAACAATCATACACGCAATCTATGGGGACAATTCCCGGACAAAGCAGTAAATCTGTTTCATGGTATATAAAGGGTGATGAGGCGGGTGAATATAATCTGACAGCCAATTTTTCAGGCAATCTTATGCCATTTAATACACCTGTGAATGTTTCCTTTGAAACGGAAAGTCCGCTGAATGTGGAGCTTGGTAAAGGACTTCATGTTTATGTATATCCTGAATCTACAGGATATATCGGAGAAATGTACTATATTCAGTATGAGTTGAGAAATCAATCTGATCGTACATTTTACGAAGTGAAAACAACATTCGGCACATATGAATCTCCCGGTGAGGTTGAAGAGGTCACGGTAACAGATCCTAACGGCAATGTAGAGACTTATGAAAGCCATGGAGAAACAATTTATATACCGGAAGCGAGCAAGTGTAAAACTGTGCCTGTATTATATGGTGGAGATACGATATATGTAGGTGTATTTGAACCGGGCGAGTCTATCTACGGAACATACAAAATAGGTTTCCCTGGCGGCGGTGATCCCGATAAGGAATACTACAGTCTTGTAGAAGCTGTTGCACAAGCAATCGGTAATGACAGAGGTGTTGAGGTTCATATCAGCCCTGTAGCAGGTCATATTACAAAATCAAATGTTGAATATCAAATTATAGAGAACAAATGGGGTGATCCTGTCAATACAACAACGGGTGCATTTACAGACAGCATTAATGCTATGACGCTGAAATGTGATCCTGCTATTTCGTTTGATCTGGAATACAGTTCTCTTTCAAAATCAAGCAGTCAGTGTGGCAATGCTTGGTCTCATTGCTATGAAAGCTATATTGAGGAAAAGGACGACTGTGTTTATGTATATGTTACACCCGATAACCCGACTAAATTCTATGATGAACGGCTGCTTAAAAGAGAATTCAACGGCACCATCACTAACAGAGGCATAGAGCTTTCTCCCGAAACAGAAAGCTCCGAAGAAATCCGACTTATGTCGATCAGTGCGGGTATGGAGGGCTATGAACTGTTAAAAAGGACAGACGGCAGCTATGTTCTTACTACTCCCGGCGGACAACTGTACGATTTTCACAGTGACGGCAAGCTGACAAAAATCACACAGAACAACGGTAAATATGTAGGATTCAGTTATACCTCTGACAGTATGAGGATAACAGAACCTACAAGCGGTATGTATATGACTGCTAATTATAATGACGGTGGACTGCTGACATCAGTGACAGATTATACAGGAAGAACTACTACCTTTGCTTATGAAAACGGTAATCTTATCAGAGCAACCAATGCACTTGGTGAAAGTATTGAATATGTTTATGACGAAAATAACCGTATTATTGAAGAAAAAAATAACGACGGGAAAACCTTTGTTAAGAATACCTACGATCAGAACAGCAGAGTTATCAAGCAGGATGACGGTGACAGTGCAACACCTCTTACAACGTACAAATATGATATTGATGCGGAAGGTGCAACCACTACAACAATCACCGACCGCAATGGCAATATTACCGTCTATGAATCCGATCCGTTCGGTCATATCACAAGCATTAAAGACAGGAACGGAAATGTTCAGAAGTATACCTATGATCAAAACGGTAACAACACATCTGTCACAACCGCCGAGGGAGAAAAGACTGTTTATACATACGACAGTAACAACAACATCACAAGTATGAAAGAACCCTTGGGTAATGTCAGCAAAATGGAGTATGATGATAAAGGTAATATGCTTCAAATTACCGGTCCGAATGGTGAAGAAAGCGTATATACCTATGATGTTAAAAATCAGCTTCAAACAGCGGCTGAAAACTCAGGCGTAAGAAAGTCGTACACCTATGATGTAAACGGTCATATTCTGACGGAAACAACCTCCGGCTTGGGTACGATTTATTATACCTATGAAAACGGTCTGCAAAAAACAATTACTGATTATAACGGCAATATTACCGAGATGTTTTATGATGATTTTGGTAATATCAAACAGACGAAATCGGCAGACGGAAGTACGCTTACTTATACTTATGACGCACTCGGCAGAACATTGAATATCAAGGATGCCGCAGGTGGTATGACAGCGTATACTTATGACTGCAACGGAAATATTACTTCTATTACCGACGAAAACGGCGGAGTTGTTACTTTTGAGTATGACGACAACAATAATCTGATCAAGGAAACAGACAAACTGAATTATATTACTGTTCACGAATACGACAGTGAGGGCAGAAATATCAAAACAACCTATGCCGACGGAACATACATTACAACAGAATATGATGCTGAGGGTTGTGCGTTAAAGACTGTTCAGTATGATTCTGAGGGTAATGCCTTTATGGATTCGGAGGGTAATAAGGCAGGCTATGTGTATCAATATGACAAAGCAAACAGGCTTGTCAGCGAAACCAATCCGAACGGTCAGACGACAAAATATGAATACTATCAGTCTGACAAGGAGAAGAAAGTAACTTATCCCGATGGCAGTTATGTGACATATGAGTATGATAGTTCGTGGAGAATGACAAAAGCTGTCGATAATAATGGCAACACTTACAAATATGAGTATGATAATTCGGGTAATCTGACAAAAGTTACCGATCCACTTGATAATTTTGTCACATACGAGTATAATGAGTACGGACGGATGATTTCTTCAACAGATGCAAACGGCAATAAAACAACCTATGAGTATGATAAAAACGGTAATTGTATCAAGAAAACCGCACCCGACGGTCTGGTTACGGAAATGACATATGACAGTCAGAACAGAATGCTCACCGCTTCTGCCGTGGTTGACGAAAACACAAAATATACCGTAAGCTACAAGTATGATGCTCTTGGCAGAATTTCCGAATATACCGATGAAGAAGGAAACGTCTTTAAAACTGAATATGACAGTACGGGCAATGTTACGGCGGTTTCCGACGCAAACGGCACTTCATACACAAGAACAGAGTATGACAAAGCAGGTAATATTACCAAGGCGACCGACGCACTGAATTCGGTGACGGAATACAGCTATGATGTGATGAATCAGTTGACCAAAACCGTCAGCGATAAAGGAGCAGACACCGAGGCAACAACAAGCTATGCTTATGACGCATTCGGAAGAATTATTGAAACGGTTGATGCAGAAAACGGCAAGATCAAAGCGGCTTATGACAACATAGGCAATGTGCTGAGCATTACTGATCCTAATGGCGGTGTGTCAAAGTATAAGTACGACAGTATGAATCGCATAACCGAGAGCGAAAATGCAATCGGCAGCAAAAATACCTACACATATAATGCACAAGGCTTGCTGGCAGAAAGCAAAAATGCGAGAAATCAATCCACCACTTATACTTATGATAAGCTGGGCAGAATCATAACTGCAACAGACAGCCTTGGCACAATAAGCTATACTTATGATGCTAACGGCAATGTGCTGACAGTGACCGATGAAAACGGCACGATTACCCGTGAATACGACAGTATGAACAGGGTAACAAAGTACACCGATTTCAGAGGAAATGTTGTTAAGTACGGTTATGATACGCTTGGCAATCTGGTAACGCTGGAATATGCAGGCGGCAAGATAGTCAGGTATTCCTACTACCCGACCGGCAGACTGAAAAGTGTTGTTGACTGGAACAATCGAGTAACAAACTACGAGTATGACGGCAACGGCAGACTCACCAAACTCAGCCGACCTGACGGCAGTATTGAAACCTATAAGTACGATTCCCTCGGACAGCTTATTGAGCAAACCGACATAAACGGCGACAAGGTAGTCAACAGCTTTACTTATACCTACGATACAGCCGGACACATCATCAAAACCGAGTCCGAAAATGTAGCGAAAGAAACCGTTAATGTTTCGTCGGCGACGATGGAATATGATTCGGCGAATCGACTGATTAAATTCAACGGCGAAGATGTAGAGTACGACGCTGACGGCAATATGACCTACGGTCCGCTGAACGGCGTAATGACGCACTTCACATATGATTGTCGTAACCGCCTTGTGTCAGCAGGCAATACAACCTATGAATATGATGTCGAAAACAACCGAATTGCTGTCATAGTAAATAATGTAAGAACCGATTATGTTGTCGAAAACAATGCATCGCAGTATTCGCAGATTCTTTCGGCGACAACAAACGGCGAAACTACACTGTATATCTATGGTGACGGTTTGCTGTCACAAGTTGACGAGGACGGAAACTACCTTTACTACCATTTCAACAACATAGGCAGTACCACAGTTGTCACAAACGACAGCGGTAAAATCGTTCATGCCTTTACTTACGGTACATACGGCGAACTGCTTTCGGGTGATACCCACGGCATTATGTTCCTGTACAACGGTCGCTACGGTGTTGTAACCGACAGCAATGGTCTGTATTATATGCGTGCGAGATACTACAATGTAGATATCAGGCGTTTTATAAATCAGGACGTTGTAGAAGGGAACATCACCAACAGTCCAAGCCTTAACCGCTACGCATATTGCCAGGGCAACCCTGTCAGCCTGCTTGACCCGTTTGGATTAAGTCCGCAGTTAAGTTGGAGTGCGATAGGACACGGAGTTCTTGATGTTCTTGGAATGATCCCGGGTGTGGGTGCTATTGCAGACCTTGCCAACGGTTTCTGGTATCTCAGCGAGGGTGACTATTTCAGTGCAGCGTCAAGCTTTGTATCGTCTGTTCCGGGTATTGGAGATATTGCCGGTGGTATTGCAAAGGGCATAACAGGCTGTACAAAAATATCTAAAGCAATTAGATTTGCGACCAGATTTACAGCAAATATCGGCAACTTCGCCCTCGGTGCATACAGTACCGCAACGCAGATTTACTGCTTGTGGGATAAGTATGTCATCAAGGGAGAGCCGTGGGGCGACGAATCACTCGGAGAAGTATTTAGTGCAGCATTAACAGGAGTTACAACTGCAATTTCCGGTAAGGGTGTAGTTGACAATGTTACCAACTATCAAAACACCAAGCATGATATTCTTACATCACAGTGCTTTGTAGAGGGTACACTTGTTCTTACCATAGACGGCGAAAAGCCAATCGAGGAGATACAGGCAGGCGACCTTGTTTACTCAACTGACACTGAAACAGGCGAAAATGAGTACAAAGAGGTTCTCCGTACTTTCCGCAAGGAAACAGATGTACTGATTCATATCTTTGTCAACGGCGAAGAAATTGAAACTACTCCTGTACATCCGTTCTGGGTAGAAGATGAGTGGGTAAGTGCTAAGGATTTAAGAGAAGGAGATATTCTTACTCTTGCCGACGGTACCACTGCTACTATCACAAAAACTTACGGCGAACAGCTTGACGAGCCTGTTATCGTTTACAACTTTGAAGTTTCCGAGTTCCATACCTATTATGTCACTAATACTGGTGTGTTGGTGCATAATATGAGCAAAGGTGTTAACGGTTTTTTTGCTTGTGGAACAGAAAAGAATACTTCGCTTAAAGATAAAACAACTAGTAATTCATCTGAGAACAAAACTAGAGTTGGAAGATGGATGAATCAGAATGAATACAATAAAATGAGTTCAACTTTAGAGGTGCAAATGTCTCCAAATGGTAATACAACTTATGTTGCAAGTCCCGCAGATATCAATGCATTTGGTAGACAAGCAAAACCTGGTAGTATATATGTCGAATTTGATGTTGATTCAAGTCGAGTTTATAATGCTGGAAAAGATGGTTGGGCTCAAATACCTGGACCGGGTTCTCTTATTGATAGATTGCGAAAAAAGAAAGGTTTACCTGAATTTGAAAGTATGCCTAAAGCATATAATATAATGATAGTGGGAAGAAAATGAAGTTTGATTTTGAAGCCATAATAGACAAAGTTAGTTTAGTAGTAAATGATTTTTATTTAGACAATAAAACAAAATGTATTATTACTATTTTAAAAAATAATAAAAGTGGATATCATGCAATTATTGATCTTAATAATTGTGTTGGGGAAATAGTTGTTGATAAACCTTATTGTGCTCCATATAGATGTGTAAAGATGGAAGTCATTTCAATGGATAGTGTTGATTGTGAATTTGTTTATGCATGGTATGATTATGATGGCTGCGAAATGGATAGAATTACTGCAAGCATAAAACTCGGTCTGGAATTAGCACTACAGCATGGTTGATTTTTATTTTGTCATCTGTCATAAATTTCAATGTTTAACATTTTTGTATTGTATAAGTCAAGATATATATTATATAGTGCAAACTTTCAAAATAAACGTCACATTTATTTTGACGTGGCATTTCCTCCCTTAACCGCTACGCATATTGTCAGGGCAACCCTGTCAGCCTGCTTGACCCGTTTGGATTAAGTCCGCAGTTAAGTTGGAGTGCGATAGGACACGGAGTTCTTGATGTTCTTGGAATGATCCCGGGTGTGGGTGCTATTGCAGACCTTGCCAACGGTTTCTGGTATCTCAGCGAGGGTGACTATTTCAGTGCAGCGTCAAGCTTTGTATCGTCTGTTCCGGGTATTGGAGATATTGCCGGTGGTATTGCAAAGGGCATAACAGGCTGTACAAAAATATCTAAAGCAATTAGATTTGCGACCAGATTTACAGCAAATATCGGCAACTTCGCCCTCGGTGCATACAGTACCGCAACGCAGATTTACTGCTTGTGGGATAAGTATGTCATCAAGGGAGAGCCGTGGGGCGACGAATCACTCGGAGAAGTATTTAGTGCAGCATTAACAGGAGTTACAACTGCAATTTCCGGTAAGGGTGTAGTTGACAATGTTACCAACTATCAAAACACCAAGCATGATATTCTTACATCACAGTGCTTTGTAGAGGGTACACTTGTTCTTACCATAGACGGCGAAAAGCCTATCGAAGAGATACAGGCAGGCGACCTTGTTTACTCAACTGACCCTGAAACAGGTGAAAATGAGTACAAGGAAGTAGTACAGACCTTTGAAAATGAAGCTAATGAACTTGTTCATATTACTGTTGATGATGAGGAGATAACTTCTACACCAAAACACCCATTCTATGTACCTCAAAAAGGCTGGACAAGTGCTGTTGACCTCAAAGCAGGAGATATACTTGTACTATCAAATGGTGAATATGTCACTGTTGAAAAGGTACAACATGAAATACTTGAAAATCCTGTCAAAGTTTATAACTTTGAGGTTGAGGACTTCCATACTTATTATGTTGGTGATAATTCTATTTTAGTACATAATCAATGTACTACTGTAGATAATGAGAGCGGTAGTAACCCTAATGGTGAAGCACATAATGTCGTAAATTATGCAAAGTATAAAGAAGTATTAAAAACAACAGAGGAAGCTAATCCATTAGTAGAAAGTTTAAGAACCACGGGTGAGCTACCGCAAGAATATGTGGCAAAAGCAGATGCAATGGCAAAAGGGTAGAAACTAAAAAAGGCTCTTAATAATTATATTCCAGGTGGACAGATAGGAGGAGATAAGTTTTTAAATAATACTGGAATCTTGCCAAAATCAAATGGAAGAATATGGTATGAGGCTGATGTAGGATTATGTAATACTATATCAAGAGCAAAACAACCAGGTACTAGGTTAGTGTATTCAAATGATGGATTAATGTATGTGACATATGACCATTATGTAACTGTGCATCCTATTGGTACATGGAAATAATCATGTAAGAAAGAAGAAATATTATGGGTAATAACGAAAATATTAAAAAAATTATTGATGTAACGGAAATAAAAACATCAAAAGAATTGCAAGAAAAATTAATGAAAGAACTTGAGTTTCCAGAATTCTATGGAAAGAATTGGGATGCATTTTGGGATACTATAACTGGTCTAGTTGACTTGCCAGAAAAATTAATAATAAAAGGATGGAATAACATAGTTACAATACTACCTAATGATGCAGAAATAATGAGAGTTTTACTTGAAAAATTTAACAAAGATTATCCAATGTGTAAGTGTGTAGTAGAATATAATTAGCGAGAACTATCACTAGTATTTATAAAGCCAGTAGATGTAAAAATTTACTGGCTTTGTTCCTGAAGTGTATCAAATGATTAGAAATCATATAATTTCTTGTTCTAATGAAGTCCATTGGAATTGTACCTCGGAATTACAAAATTGGTTGCTTACTATTAGTTCAGTATCGTTATCAAGGTAACCGTCAAGCCAACCTACATCTTGTCTGATATATAAATTTATGTGAAAATATGTATGATAAAAGTTGCGGATGCTTATATTCGATTGTCTACAACGAAAAAAATCGGAGAGTTTCGTATAAAAACTGTATCATAACATTAAGACAGAAAAAAACTTAGTCCTGTATAACAAGTACTAACACATCTGAAAGCTTTGATTTTATTGAAAAACATTAAAATATGGCTCTGTACTATGGGTTTCCGTAGTACAGAGCCGATTTTTTGCTCATTTTTTCTAAAAATTCGGAAATTCAGTCATTTGGGCTGCTTAACTATCAGAAAGATTTTTCAATGACAGGAGGACATAAGTTATGACAGATAAACAGTGCCAAAAGATTATAAATCTGCGTACTGCCGGAAATGGATATAATTTAAGGCATTTATAGCCGTTTAAGATTGGTTTTGATGACAGGCGTGTTTTTTCTTGTATGGTTCTTAAAGTCAGCGTTTTTGTCCTTATACTCTTGAAGAAAAATTTTGTGCCTGTGGAACTTCGGATTTTATTAAACATTTTTGACTATAGACATATAAAGAAGAGGTGGTTTTCATGAATAAGGAACAGAA
>JBJEOP010000050.1:0-13647 GCA_051880775.1 Acutalibacteraceae bacterium | reverse complement strand
CCACTTGTATTCTCATTTTTTCGGTTTTACCCCAACTATTGACATAGAACCTAAAATTACAGTGTCGGTTTTATTTTGGCTATTAAAGAAACGGACAGCGATTTGTTATTATCGCTGTCCGTTTTTGTTATGTCCGGAATTTTCTGACAGTGTATTTGCTGAGTAATTATTTATGCATTATTTCTTGTATGATTTTCTTTTGCACGCAAAACACATTACTGCCAAGCCTGCTGCCGCCAGCACGGTGATAAACAGAGGGAGCAGAGGAGCTGCGTCGCCTGTGTTTGTTGTGCCTGATGTCTGGCTGCTTTCTGTGCTGCTTGTCGGTTCCGTTGAGCTTGTCGGCTCGTCAGAAGGTTCAGCTGACGGTTCAATAGACGGTTCTGACGGTTTGTCAGGTGTTACAGTGTCAGTTACTTCAACCGTTATTGTTTTAGTCCTGATAAGTGAGGACGGAATTTCGTTCCAGTTATCAACAGATACCGAGTTTGTATCTCCCATACACAGAATGATGTCTGATTTCGGAGCATACATTACAGTGATTGTAGCCGTACCCTTTGAAATGGGCTGTAAAACATCATTTACTACTTTTACAACCGATTCGTCGGAGGATATAACTCTTATGTCTGTCTCGTTTACTGTATCACTGTTAAATACTGTCTTAAAGTCTAATCCAAGCAGCCTGTCAGTGCCAAGTTTAACGTTTGTGCCGAGCTTTTCGCCGCTGTCAAGGTTTGAAATCTCAATATCCCTGATGTTTTGTGCTGCGTCAGCCTGTTCCTTTGTTGCACTTCTTATAACTGCTGCATCAATGTCGTTTGAACTGCTCTTTACTGTTATTGTGGCTTTTTCCTGAACGGTGCCGTCGTCAGAAGTTGAAAGTGTAAAGTCGCTGTCATTAACAGGAACAGTCCATTCAACTGTCTTTGTTTCGCCGATTTCGAGGTCGAATTTTTCGCTGTCGGTTGTTTCTTTACCGTTAAGCTCGGTATGCAGTACAAGTCCGCTTGATGCCTCCTCGCCGTTGTTGTAAACTGTTGCGGTAAGTTTAACGGTGTTTCTGTCAACGAACTCTGTGTCAACGCTTTCCAAAGTCCAGCTGTCAGCATAGGCGAGAGCTTCCTCGGTGCTGCATATTTCCTTGCCGTCAACAACGACAACAGCTTTAAGCTTCTTTCCGTTTATATTTTTTGGAATATCGCAGTTAATATATACTGTTTCTGTTAAACCGCCGTTAATTGAGGAAAGTACATCGCTGCCGAGCTTTTCGTCGTCGCAGTAGAGCTGAACTTCAACATCTGTACCTGGTGCAGCATTTTCGTTTGTTATGCTTACTTCAACATTTGTGTTGCCCTGTCCTGAAATAATGTTGTCAAGGCTGTTAAGTTCAATACTGTATTTTGGCTGATCGAGGTCAAAATCACGAACACAGAGTGCAGGATTATCGTCGTTAAGACCACGGTATTTTTCGCCGTTCTGTTCGTCGGTAAGTATTGTACTCGGAGTGTTAAGATATACAAATCTCAGAATATTGTCATCGGTAACCGTTGCATTTATGCTTGAATGGTTTGCGTCCTGTTTGTCAGTAAGCTGAATATCATCTGTCCAATTTTCAGTCTTGACATATTTTATCATTTGGTCGCCTGCTTCAACAATGTTTGTAAATCCGTTTATATCCTTAACGGTTTTGTAGTCGATTATGTTATCGTCGTTGTCTTTTTCAGGATAGATAAGCGGCTGGTTGTTTTCATCATAAAGCGGTACCAATTCAATACTTAAATTGTTGGCAATAAGATGAATCTGATGTTCTATGTACTGATTTTCAGGCTTTGTAGCCTCATCTGAGTTGGGGACAATACCGTCCTTGTATGAAATATTATATTCTGTCCAGGTGATATAAATATTTACATCGTCTGCAAGAGATGCAGAATATGAAGATACAGGATTGTTTTCGTCAGCCTGATGAATGATTTTCGGCGGATTGTAGTCGGTAAGAGATTTATCAAACAACCATACTTCTGTGCCGTCCTGAGCTTTCATTGTCAGACCGTTGTCAATAAGCTGTTTAACATCATATTCCGCTATATTACCGTTGTCAATATAGAACAGATTTACTCCGCCCAGTCCGTCACTCAGGAGAGATACATTGCTCTGTTGAGTATTGTCGTTTGTAACACGGATTGCAGGATATTCTTTGTTAAGAGAGCGGTCATAAACTTTAAGGAATATATCCTGATCATCTGTTGTTTCCGCATTTCCGTCAATGTCAAAACAGAAAGCCCATACAGCTTTATCATCATAGCCTATTGTATCAAATGATCTTATTGCATAATCCTTGCCAATGCCCGTGAGTTTAACATCTTCTGAATTTGGTTTTTCAATCCAGCCTCCGTTGCCGTCGGATATTTTGCTTTCGTCAACATATACATATTTTGAGAAATCAACGAAATTCTGTCCGTACCAGTTCTTTTCAAACTCTGTTTTCTGAGCCTTTGTAAGAACGCTGAGTTTTTCGGCAGAGTCGCCTGAGTAGGTGTCAACCCATTCTTCCTTGTCGAAATCATAGAAACGGTATGCTATTGTCTGATAAGGATTGATAAGGTCGCCGACGGTTACCTCTTCATCGCTTACTGACTTTTGGTATTCGTCCTTACAGTAGCTTACCATAAGATATTCCTTGTCGTTAATAACCGAATATGCAGCCCTTGGCGAATAGTCAGCAACTGTGTCTGCCGCAGTATTCTTTGTTACCTGTGTAATCTTGCTGAACGTATTTGTTGTTGCGTCAAAGAAGCAGGCTTTAATGCAGCTGCTGTTGGCTGTTTCTATCGGGTCATCTTCTGCGAGTGTAATATCCGACCAAAGAATAAGCAGCCTGTCGTCGTCTATCTTGTACATATAAGGTGTAACGTCAAATGTTGATGTTTCATCAATCATCTTAGGTGTTGACCATATGCCGTCTTTGCATATTGAGTATGCAACAGAGGTGTTGTTATAGCCTTCTTCGTCCACACCTGCAAGGCTGTCGTCAATCCATACCATAAACTGTCTGTTGCCTGAAATGTTTTCGATATAAGGCTCAGCGTCAGGATATACAGATTTTTCAAGGACTGTTTCGCCGTTTGGATTAACCTTTCCGTTCCAGTTCAAAGTTTTGATGTCATTGGAATTATTTACAAGTGAGTCTGTATAATCTTCATTGGTGATGACATCATATCTTGCGTCGTTGCTATTTTGTCTGAGGAGGTTATTTGCTCTTGAATATGTCGCACCGTCTGCCCTCAGGCTCATAACCTGTGTATTAAACATATTGTATTTGTACTGACCGAGATCGTACTCCTTTTTTATGAGTCCGCAAATCAGTTCAAGTATAACCTTACCTGAAAGCGTAACATCACCCTTGCTTGTACCTCGTGTATCAAAGTACATATCAAAGTCAGCCTTACCTTCGATTGACAGTGACGCAAGACCGAGTGGTGCCTCTGCACCCATACTGATGGTGATATAAGGGTGAATTCTTAAACCGCCATAGAAGGTAAGCTTGCGGTTCGGATCATACATACCGATATCATTAAAGCTTATTCTCGGATCTTCATCAGTGCCTTTTGCCTCGAAATATAATTTATTGTTTTCATATCTTTCAACACCGATTATACCTGTAATGTCACCGCCGATACAGCCTTTAACAAATACTGAAATGCCGACAGGCGTCGGGTATGAGTATTTTGCACTTGCAGAACCGCTGAATGTTGCGGTAAGTACCATATCGTCAAAATACCAGCGACCGCCGCTTTGACATCTCATTGTGATTGAAAAAGCAAATTTAAGTTCAACCTTGTAATCTGCGGTCAGTTTACCTGACTTTTTGTTCTTATCGCTGTTGCCGTCAACAAGGTCGTTGGCTTCCTTGCTCTTATCTTCATCGGTAACAGGGGAGGAGTCCTCCGATGCCGGCGGTGCAGGGTCGTCGCCCTTGGATTCTTCCGCAGCCGGCGGTGCAGGATCGTCGCCCTCGGATTCTTCTGATGCCGGCGGTGCGGCAGATTCGTCCTTTACAAGAGCCAGAGCTTCGTCCTCAGGTTTTTCTTTCTTTTTCTTTGAGGAGTCATATTTATCCTTCCAGTCCTTGCTCCATCCGCTGCTTATGGTTTTTACGATTTCACCTGTTTCTTCATCTTTGGTGTCGGTTATTGTGGTTTTAACGGTTTGGTTATCAAGTATTGCGTCATCAATTCTTGTGGCTATACCGAGATCAAAAAATGTATCTGCTTTACCTATATACTCTATTACACCGTTATAAGGAGCTTCAAAAGAGTTAAGGATTGCAATGGCTCCGATATATTTCTGGAACTCAATACCTGTTTTATGCTCGACATATCCTACATTATTCTGGTCAAAAACACGAACGGTAAGATAATCGCCTGCCGATACGCCTTCCTTTGCAGGATTAAAGCTGTAATATCCTTTTTCGGGGTGCTCTTTTTCGTTGAGAGTAGGAGAAATTGCGTATGTGTCCTGAGTACCCTTTAAAAGTTCCGCATTAAATTTCTTTTTGAGCTGACCGTCTTTGGAATAAAGGTATGTTTCTACTTTTCCGACATTATGTAATGATGACAGAGAATTAACTTTAAAGGTGAAGAAGTATCTTCTGTCGTCATTATTGACGCTCATATCGGGGTTATCGATTTTTTCCTGTTTATATTTATAGTTGTTTATAACAGTGGTATCAATCTTTGTTTTGTATGCTTTTAAATCCGTGACATTAAAGGTATTGTATTCGTCATACTCAATTTCAGCAGGACAGCCTACCGTAATTCTTGCAGTCCAGTCGCTGCTGCCGTTGTTGAAAATAACATTGTAAATTTCGTCATCACCGAAAGTGTTGCTACGGAATTTAAAATAACCGTTTTCGTCGGTTGTGGTTGTCATTCCGTTTACAACAACTTCAACACCCGATGCAGGGATTTTTTTGCTGTCCTCGCCCTTTGTGTTTTCAAGCACGGTTTTACCGTTGTAGTAAACGTTTCCTGAGATAACTCTTTCAACATCTGACTGTACCTTCGGAACAACGGAATAGTAAAGCTGTCTGTTAATCGGGAATTCAGAAACAAAGGTAAAATAGTCGCCCGACATACCGTTTTTCTCGATACGGTTATAATATTCACCGAGTGCGAGCTTTTCGGCGGAACTGTAATAGCCGTCTCTGTCGGTGTCGCCTGTTCGGTCATTCCAGACAACCTTATAGTTTGTGGTATCGGCTTCATTCTTGAACTTAGGGAAGAAGGTGTACCTTTCGCTCATAGAATATCCTTTTATCTTTATCTCGAAGCCCTTGCAAAGTGTACGGAAAATATCATCAATTGTTTTGTTGTATGTTCCCGTATATTCTGCTTTAAGTGCCTTGCCTGTTTTGGGGTCTTCCGAATAAACCCGTACTTTGTTTTGAAGAGTAGGATTAGCGGAAGGTTTCACAGCCATATTTATTACGGAATCCTCCGACCTTACAATAACATTGATAAAACCGGGTGTGCTGCTGTTGCCCGAACCGCCGGTCTTATTCTCCCGATAAAGCTCGGACGGTGTAATTGAGATATTGCCGGTTATGTTTTCTACAAAGTCCCATAATCTCCACGGGTTCCTGCTTGCGTTTTCATACAGTTGTTTTGTCGTGTCAGCGTCAGGGGTTTTTGCATTTTTAGAGTAAAGCTTTGAGTAAAGCTCTTTTTCGAGAGTTTCTGATGTTAAGCTTACGTTTTTATAGGCATTTGCATACCACTCATATCCCGAAACAGTCTTTTTATCTTTCGGTGCAACATTATACTTAACGGTATCGAGCTTGCCTATTGTAATAATGTCGCCGTTTTTGAAGGTTCCGTCCTTAATGCTGACATTGTCCCCGTTATCAATATTAAACTTTATGATTGAAGTTTTCTGGCGGTAAACGGGGTATATCTGAAACATAGGAGCTTCTTGATTTTGGATTGAGCTGTTGTATATAATGTTATTTGCAGATATGCTTGCGTATGTTATTTTTCCGCTTGACTCATCAACGTGATAGCCTTTAAGACGACCGTTATAAAGGTCATTTACGGAAATATCAGTTCCTTCTACATAGTAGTAGCCTTTTTGTGTGTAAACGGATTTGATTTTTACGCCCCAAAGATAAACATTTTCCTGTTCTTTTTCGGTAAGCTGACTGTTTTTAAAGTCGCTTTTAACGGAAATTACATCGTCTTTATAGAAAATGTTTTCTGACAGAGTGCCTGATTCGCCTTTTTGGTTATATGTAACGCCGCTGCCGTCTGCAAAATCAAGTCCGCCGATGTATTTAGCGTCCTTGTCTTTTGTTCTTTCATAGCTTGTCGGACTTGTGTAGGTCTTTGTGTGCAGCCATGAATCCTCGTCACTGCGTTTCATAAGTGCCGACTCTTCACCGTCATACGAAAGTCCGCTTACAAGGCGTACGTTTATCGGCATTGCATACAGAGCCATATCACTGAAATGAGCTT
This sequence comes from Acutalibacteraceae bacterium, assembly GCA_051880775.1. Lineage (GTDB taxonomy): Bacteria > Bacillota > Clostridia > Oscillospirales > Acutalibacteraceae > UBA1213. The sequence continues at coordinate 7,138 of JBJEOP010000050.1, read as the reverse complement.
CAGTATCTCTTGTGTCTTTTTTATAATAGGTGCCGTAATGTATATACGGTGCTTTGCGGTCGCTGTCGGTCATATAGTATTCCTGACTCCAATAACCCCACGAACCGCCTTTTTTATTAACAAGATAGTTATTGTCACCGAGTGCAAGATATGTATAAAAGTCCGTGTTGTAGCCCCAATTCCAGCATATGCCTAAAAATCTTGTTTCAAAATATGTACCTCTGCACCAGTTTTCGACATCGTATGCGAGCATACCGCTCATCGAGAGTATATCTGTATTATTATAGGATTTCATCATACAGGTTGTCATTTTTGTGCCTGTACTGTTTTCAAGCTCGGCAAGTTTTTTGTATTTCCAGTAGTTTATGCTGTTTGATGCCAACGCTTTGGAAGCGGTCGTATCGGAAGTGTTTGCAGCAGCTGCCATAAAGGTAAACGGTGCGGCAAACAAATCAATGTTTTTTGGCTCTATAATTATATTTGCCGTGTCGCTTGAAGTGAAGTCGCTGTCCTCAACACGAACCTTGAACGATACCGTACCGTTTTCGGGGTGTTTGAGAATAGGAATTTCCACTTTTCTGTATTCCTGGTCGGCACTGAAAGACAGTGAGTCCGAAACAGGGTTGTAATATTCACCGCTTTCGGCTGTGTCGGAAATTGTGCTGATAACAGCCTCGCCCTGATGTGATACACCTTTTGTGCGGTGTATTGTGACGGTTGCTTTATCCTCGTTTGGATTTACGGTTATGCTGTCCTCGTCAATAACAAACTCCGACTTGTCATATTCGTCATTATCCTTGATTACTACGAGTCCCGACGGGTTGTCGATAAGGTCAGCACCCTCTGCGTCGGTAAGCACAAGCATTGCGATTTCGTCATCTTCGGCTTTGTCATCGTCCATAACAATGAATTTCAGCTTTTTGTAGGTTTCGCCCGGTGCAAAGGTGAGTTCACATTCAGCACCCGGCATTTCCGAATATGTTTCGTTGTAGTATTCGGCAAGCTCGTCCCTCGTGAGTTCCGATTCCTCTCCGCTGAGAGTTTTTTCCGTCCAGGGTGTTTTGTCGCTTTTCTCATCGGTAAGAAGCTCCTTTGCCGACTCTAAATCGGTACCGACTTCATCAGTCGGCGACAGTACGCTTTCTTCGGCTGAGGTTTCGTCATCGGTATCGGTATCGGGGTTTGCCCTGTTCGGCGTGTTATCCTGTTCTGCTTCGGCTGAGGTTTCGTCGGCAGAGCTTTCGACGTTGCTGACTATGGTTTCCTTTCCGTCAAAGACAACAGGAACGTCCTGTGCCTCTTTAAGCTGCTCCTTGTACACACCCGAGTTCTCATCGGCTTTAAGCTCATCATCACTGAACCAGCCGGGAACGGCTATTTTGTAGTCGTCGGTGTAGTCGGCAGAGATGTCAACAGCCTTGAATTTTACCCTTGCCTCGTTGTCGGTGTTTCCTGCACGGATTATTGCAAATTCAATGCTGCCCGTGCCTTCCTGAACTTCAAGCCTTGGTTCAAGGAACGCAAAGACGCCGTTGGGGTAGGCTTTGGTGTCCGCAAGGGATTTCAAGGCCATAGCGATTTGCTGATCCGTGATTGAGTCACCCGCAAGAACCGTTGTCGGAGCAGCCCCTGCAAGTATGCACATTGTAAGTCCGAGTGCCGTGGCTCGTTTTAAGATTTTTTTCGATTTCACATTTTTTCCTCCTTTTTGAAATCTATTTTGTGAAACAAATGAAAATTGTTTATCACCTCTGTTATTAAAAAATAAATCAGCAATACTCAAAATGCACAAACAGAAAGTCAATATTTTCCGAAAAATTTATGCGTTTTGTATATATACTTATTTACAACAGATTATATCATAAAAAGTGCAACAAAAGTGCAACAAAATAAAAATTTTTTTAAGAATTTGACATAAATTATTCCTGAAATTATATAAAATTTCTTTACATTTTATGATACAATATGATAATATATACTAAAAATTACAATCACATAACAGGGGGTCAAAAAATGTCAAAAACCAAAAAAACAATCTGTACAATATTCAGAATTTTGCTTGTGTGCGTTTCTCTTTTTATGATTGGCTGGTACATAATTTCCGCAATAGTTACAATAGGCAGTATTTTCGGAATAATATTTTTTACCTGTACGGCATTGTGCGGTATTTTTTCAAAACAGCTTTTTATGCTTACGGATAAAATAAAATCATACAAAATCGGGAAAATAATATTCAGAGTGCTAACAGTTATTTTTTCGGCGGCAATGCTTTTTGTGGCGGCTGAGCTTGGTGCAATGATTTACGGTGCCTGCCGCACTCCTGCTGAAAATTCAACTCTTGTGGTGCTTGGCTGTCAGGTAAACGGCACAAATCCGAGTAAAATGCTGAGAATAAGACTTCAGACGGCTTATGACTATCTTGTTGAAAACCCCGATACAAAGTGTATTGTTTCGGGCGGACAGGGTTCAAACGAGAGAATAAGCGAGGCACAGTGTATGTACGACTGGCTTACGGAAAAAGGAATTTCACCCGACAGAATTTATATGGAGGATAAATCCACAAACACGGACGAAAACATTGAATTTTCAAAACAGATTATCGAAAAGGAAAACCTCGATAAAAACCTTGCAATAGTAACCGACGGTTTTCACGAGCTTCGTGCGTCGATTATAGCCGCAAAGCACGGCTGTTCAAGCGGAGCGGTTTCTGCACCTACGCCGTTTTATCTTGCGGCGAATTTCACCACAAGGGAGCTTTTTGCACTTACTGCGGAAATACTCTTATAAGTGACAAAATCTGCACTTTTGTACAAATATTACGGATTGAAATTTGCACGGTAATGTGTTACAATTTATTTTCAGTCGAAAATATACGCTATAACCGAAAGAAGTGTAATAAATCTATGCCTATAAGAATACAGAGCGAGCTTCCGGCATTCAAAACGCTAGAATCCGAAAATATATTTGTAATGACACCCGAAAGGGCTATGTCACAGGACATAAGACCGCTTAAAATTATTATTTTAAATCTTATGCCCACAAAAATCGCAACCGAAACACAGCTTTTAAGACTTCTGGGAAACAGTCCGCTGCAGGTTGATGTTGAGCTTCTGCAAACGGTCACACACGTTTCAAAAAACACGCCTCAGGAGCATCTTACGTCTTTTTATAAGACCTTTGACGAAGTGAAGGATCAGTTTTTTGACGGAATGATAATAACGGGTGCACCTGTGGAGCTTATGCCTTATGAAGATGTTGACTACTGGAATGAATTGTGCGAGATTATGGAATGGTCAACGCACAATGTTTACAGCACACTGCATATATGCTGGGGAGCACAGGCAGGTCTTTATTATCATTACGGTATTCCGAAATACGACCTTGACGAAAAGCTGTCGGGTGTTTATGTCCACAGAATACACGACGTGTTTCATCCGCTTATGCGTGGCTTTGACGACAAGATACTTATGCCTCATTCACGCTATACCGGTGTACACCGTTCAGAAATACGCAAGCACGATGATTTGCTTATTCTTGCGTCGTCAAATATAGCAGGTGTTGCGATTGTTGCCAACAAAAACGGCAGACAGTTCTTTGTGATGGGACACGCAGAATATGACCGCAACACTCTTGCAAATGAATATTTCCGTGACAGAAACAAGGGCTTGAAGCCGCAGCTTCCGTATAACTATTTTCCGGGTAACGACCCTGCCTCAATTCCTATGCTTACATGGCGCAGCTATGCGACAATACTCTATTCAAACTGGCTGAACTACTATGTTTATCAGCAGACGCCGTATAATCTTTCTGATATTAAATCGTTCAAATAAAATTTTCCGTTCATAAATCCCCTTTTTAGTCTAATACTATATTATATATAAAAAGGGGGTTGATTTATATGAAAAAGCCGCTGCACAGCTATGGCGGTTCCGAAAATTTTTATACTTCCGACAATTCGGACTCGATCGGGGAGGACGATATGTACGGCGTAGATGATTATGTGTATTTTCTTTCAAACGGAATGTCCGACAACGAAAAAATAGACGCATATAATTATTTTCAGGAATATCTTGACGAACAGTAAAATACAGCAAAGCACCTTCGTACTGTATTTATACTTCACTTAAAAAATTCTTGACAAGTATTGACAAGTATGATATTATAATTAAGCCGCATATTGTGGGCTTGTATAAGTGAGAATTTCTCCGCCCGTCAGTAGCGAGTTTAATAACAGGTAGGTGCCGAAATGTACGCAGTAATTGAAACAGGCGGAAAGCAGTACAAGGTTGCTAACGGCGACGTTGTTTATGTAGAAAAGCTTGACGCAGAAAATGATTCATCAGTTGACTTCAAGGTTGTTGCAGTCAGCACAGATGACGGCTTCAAGGTAGGTGCTCCTTACGTTGAGGGTGCAAAGGTAACAGGTAAAGTTATCAAAACAGCTAAATCAAAGAAGATCACAGTATTTACTTACAAGCCTAAAAAGAGCGAGAAACGCAAGATGGGTCACAGACAGTATTATACTAAGGTTCAGATCGAATCAATTCAGGCATAATGATAAACGCAGAATTTTTTGTTGACAAAAACAACGGATTTCTCGGATTTCATATAAGCGGTCACTCGGGAATGGCTGAGTCGGGCAGTGACATAATATGTGCGTTTGTATCTTCCGCAGCTTATATGGCGGCAAATACAATTACCGATGTTATTCACGCAAAGGCAAGGGCTGAGGACAGTGACGGCGATATGTATGTTTTGGTTGACAAAAATGACGCAGCTTTGTGTCAGGATATTCTCGCAGGATTAAAGCTCCATCTCATCAGTACACAGGAGCAGTATCCGAAGTATTTACAGGTAAATTTTACGGAGGTGTAAAGTAATGCTTAAAATCAATGTTCAGTTGTTTGCTCATAAAAAGGGCGGCGGTTCTACAAAAAACGGCCGTGATTCAGAATCAAAGCGTCTTGGTACAAAACGTGCAGACGGTCAGTTTGTTCTTGCAGGAAACATTCTTGTAAAACAGCGTGGAACACACATTCATCCGGGCAACAATGTAGGTCGTGGATCAGACGATACACTCTTTGCTCTTGTTGACGGTAACGTTAAGTTTGAGCGTGTAGGCCGTGACCGCAAACAGGTTTCAGTTTACGCTGTTGAGCAGTAATAACAAAAACCATTCAGAGCTTCGGTGTTCTTGCCGAAGCTCTTTTTAATGCGTAATGCGTAATTCGTAATGCGTAATGCGTAATTATTATGACCGCAAGTGTATGCGTGAAGTTTGGTTTATGATAAATTCGGTTATATTGTGGAAATATTATAATGAATGATGAATATTGAATAATTTTTGTTATCACAGGTGTGTAGCACTTATGAATTTATGGAGCGGAAACAGACTGACGACTGACATTAACTGTAACCGCAATTACGAATTACGCATTACGAATTACGAATTTTAAAAAGGGGTGTTTAAGATGTTTGTTGATATTGCGAAAATTTCAATAAAAGCAGGTGACGGCGGCGACGGTGCCGTTGCATTCCACAGAGAAAAATATGTAGCGTCAGGCGGTCCGGACGGCGGTGACGGCGGAAAAGGCGGCGATATTGTCTTTGTCGCTGACGATAATCTGTCCACGCTTGCCGATTTCAGATATAAAAGAAAATATGCGGCACAAAAGGGCGAAAACGGCAAGGGCGGCCGCTGTTACGGAAAAAAAGCTCCCGACCTTGTCATCAAGGTTCCGAGAGGTACAGTTATCAGAGAAATTTCCAGCGGCAGAATACTTGCCGATATTTCCGACGATAAGCCTGTTGTTGTTGCAAAAGGCGGCAAGGGCGGCTGGGGCAATATTCACTTTGCAACGCCTACACGACAGACGCCACGCTTTGCAAAACCGGGACTTCCGGGGGAATCATACGATGTACAGCTTGAACTAAAACTACTTGCCGATGTCGGTCTTATCGGTTATCCGAATGTCGGAAAATCCACGCTTATTTCCGTTGTGAGTGAGGCAAAGCCTGTTATCGCAAACTATCACTTCACAACAATAACTCCCGTACTCGGAGTTGTAAGAATGGGCGAGGAGTCGTCCTTTGTAATGGCGGATATTCCGGGGCTTATTGAGGGTGCAGGAGAGGGTGTCGGACTCGGACACCAGTTTTTGCGTCACGTTGAACGCTGTCGGCTGTTGGTGCATATTGTTGATGTTTCGGGAAGTGAGGGCAGAGATCCTAAACAGGATTTCAGAACCATAAACGAGGAACTTAAAAAATTCAACCCCGAGCTTGCAGAGCGTCCTATGATTGTTGCAGGAAATAAATGCGACCTTACAGACGATGAAACAGTAGAGGATTTCAGAAAATTCGTTGAAGAACAGGGCTATGAATTTTTCCCGATTATGGCGGCTATTGCGTATGAGGTTGAACCGCTGCTGAAATGTATTCAGGAAAAGCTCTCAAAACTGCCGCCGATTGTACGCTATGAGGCTGAACCTGCACCTGTGCTTTCAGAAAATGAAATAGGCAGACAGGAAGTTAAAATTACAAACAATGACGGCGTGTTCTTTGTTGAGGGAGAATGGCTGTACAGATTTTTATGCACAATCAATTTTGACGATTCCGAGTCGTTGCAGTATTTCCAGCGTGTTCTCATCAGCTCAGGCGTAATTGACGCACTGCGTAAGGCAGGAATACACGAGGGTGATACCGTAAGTATGTATGATGTCGAATTTGATTTTGTCGAATAACGGAGGTTGAAAACTTGGGACGTTTATCATTGTCAGAGTGTAATCCAAAGGAACTGAGTCCATTAACGCTTGCGTTTGTCGGCGACGGAGTATATGACCTGATTGTCCGTGAAGAGCTTGTGTGCAGTGCAAACCGTCCTGTCGGTCAGCTTAACAGGCTTAAAATTGAAATTGTACGCTGTCAGGCACAGGCAAAGATGTATCAGGCGGTTGCACCGTTTCTGACTGAGGAAGAAACAGATGTCTTTAAGCGTGGACGAAACGCACACACCGCTCATACTCCCAAAAATGCATCGTCGGCTGACTATCATCTTGCAACGGGTCTTGAAGCACTTTTCGGCTATCTTTATCTTTCAGACAGGATAGACAGAATACGGGAGCTTTTTAAAATATAC
>JBJEOP010000049.1:0-2690 GCA_051880775.1 Acutalibacteraceae bacterium | reverse complement strand
CACTATGTGTATTTTGAAACGCTTACACCTAAACATACAGAACCGAAAGGAGCGTTACTTAAAGCAATAAACAGAGATTTCGGTTCGGTTGATATAATGCTGAATTTTATGGTTGACAAAGCATTTACAACCTTTGGGTCGGGCAACACATGGCTTTTGTATGACACGAGCTTTAACCTGAGAATACTCTCAACCCCCAACCAAGACCCGCCGCCGATTGAAATACTGCGTCCGCTGCTTGTGATAGATATGTGGGAACACGCATTTTTTCTGCAATATCATAACGACAAGCGAGCCTATCTTGACGCCTGGAAAAACATAATCAACTGGGACGCACCCGTCTATCTCAAAACCATAGAGAAGTGAGCATAAAGAAACACCGTTCCGCTTTGGAACGGTGTTTTGTCAAATAAAGTCCTTGCATAAATATAGTTATTTCAGCATTTTAACTCGCCTTTATAATAATTATGAATTATGAATTATGAATTATCTTTGTGTTGTTTTTGGGATTTTATGACTTTAAGACGGGAAAATTCCTCTCTGTCCTTTTCTTCGAGAGCGTCGGTAATGAATTTTACGGTTTCCTCAAAGCGTGGAATCATAATGTTTTTAAGGGCATTTGCACGCTTCTGGGTTTTCTTTATTGCGTCGGCAAGACGGTAAACGCTGTTTTCAACCTCTGCAAGGTCAGCGGTAAGCTCCTTAACCTCCTTGAAACACATATATGCCTCGTCAAAGGTAACGTTTGTGGAGTCAAGACCGTAATAAAGCTGAGGATTTTCGTCCTTGTCAATGGTGACAATAGGAATTTCAACACCCATAACGCTTCGGTATGAGAGCTTCAGGGAATTTTCCTCGGGGATTGATTTTGATATGTCATCGCAGAAACCAAGTGTAATGTTTGCTCTTTGAAGTGCAAGATACGCCTTGCTGTAAGTCACATCAATCTTATTCTGAATTTCGGTTGCCCTGTCAATCAGCGTCATCATTTCACGGACAAGAATGTTACGCTTTCTGTCGAGAAGCTCATAACCTATTTTTGCAAGTGCAAGGGATTTTTTAAATGTAATAAGATTACCTTTTGTAGGTACAGCCTGAACAGACATTTTATTTTGTCACCTCCGTGTAGGAGAAATCATACATCATCTGAATCATCGGAATGTTCTGACGAGCCGCCAAAGCCGTCGAAGTTAAGCTGTTCGGGGTCAGCGATGTAATACTGGTCAAGCAGTGCGTCGTCAACTCTGTCGAGTTCTGAGCGTGGCAGTGTTGACAGCAGCTTCCAGCCTAAGTCAAGGCTCTGTTCAATGGAACGGTTTTCGTTGTAGCCCTGATTTACAAAATGCTGTTCAAACAGCTTTCCGAATTCGATATATTTTTTGTCGGTAGGCGAGAGTTCCTCTTCACCGATAACCGACGCAAGCGAACGTGCGTCCATAACCCTTGCATAAGCCGCAAAAAGCTGGTTTGCAAGCGGCTGGTGGTCGGCTCTTGTGTATCCGTCGCCGATACCGTCCTTCATAAGACGTGACAGTGACGGCAGAACCGAAACAGGCGGATAAATTCCCGAACCTTCAAGTGAACGGTCAAGAACTATCTGTCCTTCCGTAATATATCCCGTAAGGTCGGGAACAGGGTGTGTTATATCATCGTTGGGCATTGTGAGAATAGGAATCTGAGTAACAGAACCCTTACTGCCCTTTATCATACCTGCACGCTCATACATAGACGCAAGGTCGGAATAAAGATAACCCGGAAATCCTTTTCGTCCCGGGATTTCTCCCTTTGAGGAGCTGAACTCACGCAAAGCCTCGGCATAAGATGTCATATCCGTCATAATGACGAGTATGTTCATATCGCACTCAAAGGCAAGATACTCGGCGGCGGTCAATGCACATCTCGGAGTAAGCGTTCTTTCGATGATAGGGTCGTTTGCAAGGTTGAGGAACATAACAACTCTTGAAAGAACACCGCTTTCGTCAAAGCTTCTGCGGAAATAATCCGCAACGTCGTTCTTAACACCCATTGCGGCAAAGACGATACCGAACTTTTCGTTGTCGTCCGAAATCTTTGCCTGTCTTACTATCTGAACGGCAAGCCCGTTGTGCTTCATACCTGAACCCGAGAATATAGGCAGCTTCTGACCACGGATAAGCGTTGTAAGCGTGTCAATGGTTGAAATACCTGTATTGATAAAGTTCCTCGGATATATACGGGAAACAGGGTTCATAGGCGTGCCGTTGATGTTTGCTCTTTTAACGGGATAAACAGCACCCAGACCGTCAATCGGGTCACCTGCACCGTTGAACACACGTCCCATAATTTCAGGTGCAAGAGCAAGTTCCATCGGACGGCATTTAAGCCGTGTTCTCGTGTTGTCAAGCGAAATAGACTTTGTGCCTTCAAAAACCTGTACAACAACACGCTTGCCTTCAATCTGAACTATTCTTCCCTGACGACAGGTACCGTTGTCAAGACGAATGTCAACCATTTCCTCATAAGAGGCGTTTTCGACATCATCAAGCACGATAAGAGAACCGTTAATCTCTTTAACACCGACATAATCGAGAATCATTCATTTCACTTCCTTAAAAAGTTTGTTTCTGACTTATACTATTTCTCTTTAAATTTGAATATAAAAATTGCGGGTGCAGGGGTTCAACCCCTGCCGGGGTCAAGGGCGAGCAGCC
>JBJEOP010000048.1:0-13727 GCA_051880775.1 Acutalibacteraceae bacterium | reverse complement strand
CGCCGTTCTGAATAACCCTTTTCACTCCGTCAATCTTCGACAAAAGCGAATACACGGCGGTTTCCTTGCCCTCGATAACGAGTTTAATGCTCTTTGTGTCAGAACCCGACTGCATAAATTTTGACGTAAAATCATCGGCGACTATTTTTCCGTTGTTTATCACAACGATTTTATCGCAAACCGCCTGAACCTCAGAAAGAACGTGCGACGACAGAATTACCGTATGCTTTTTTCCGAGCTCCTTTATGAGTTTTCTTATTTCAATTATCTGTTTCGGGTCAAGTCCGACGGTAGGCTCATCAAGAATAAGTACAGGCGGATCTCCCAGAAGTGCCTGTGCAAGTCCCACACGCTGACAGTAGCCTTTTGACAGGTGCTTTATTATTCTGTCCTGAACATCAGAGATTTTTACCATCTGACATATCTTGTTTATGTGTTCTTTCATCGGCAGGCGTATCTTTTTCAGATTGAAGATAAATTCAAGATATTTCTGAACCGTCATATCATTATAAAGCGGCGGAATTTCGGGAAGATAGCCTATTTTCTGTTTCGCCGCCGCAGGATTTTCGAGTATATCGATTCCGTCTATCTTTACAACGCCCGAATCACTTGAAATATATCCTGTAATGATATTCATAGTCGTTGATTTTCCTGCACCGTTGGGTCCTAAAAATCCGAGAATATCTCCCTCATCAAGTGAAAAGCTGACATTATCAAGGGCGACATTTTTTCCGTATTTTTTCGTCAGGTTTTCTACCTGTATCATATTGTCAAAGCTCCCTTCTTAAACAATTCATAATGCATAATGCATAATTCATAATTAGTTGTGCGGACGGTATGCTTATGAGTTTGGGGCAGTTAGTGACTGCATTCAGTAAAAACATAAGCTTATTTATATATCAATTTCAAGCACAACGGGACAGTGGTCACTTCCGTAAACGTCGGACAGTATATCCGCACGGGTGATTTTGTCCTTTATTCTGTCCGATACTATAAAATAGTCAATACGCCAGCCTGCGTTATTCTTTCTTGCATTAAAGCGGTATGACCACCAGCTGTATCTGCCTGTTTCGTCGGGGTGAAGATAGCGGAAGCTGTCCGTAAAGCCCGAATTTAACAGTTCGGAAATTTTCCCACGCTCCTCGTCGGAAAATCCCGCATTACCCCTGTTTGATTTCGGGTTTTTGAGGTCTATTTCATTGTGTGCAACATTAAGGTCGCCGCAGTAAATTACAGGCTTTTTATTGTCAAGCTGCATAAGATACTCACGCAAATCCGTTTCCCACTGCATACGGTAATCAATGCGTAAAAGTCCGTCCTTTGCGTTTGGAGTATAGACATTCACAAGATAGAAATTTTCCGTTTCTATTGTTATCATTCTGCCCTCGTGAGAGTGGTCGTCAATATTCATACCGTTGTATGTAACCGACAACGGCTTATGCGGTGTGAATACGGCAGTTCCCGAATATCCCTTTTTTTCGGCACTGCAAAAATATTTGTTATAATTTTCAAGCGGCACTTCTGCCTGACTTTCGTGCATTTTTGTTTCCTGAATACACACAAAATCCGCATTCTGAGAATTTACAAAATCAATAAATCCCTTCTGCATACAGGCACGAAGTCCGTTTACATTCCACGAAATAAATTTCATAGGCTGAATACCTCCGTAAGATAAAATTTTACTTTTATTATTTTTAAATTTTTTAAGCCCAAAATATATAAAAATACAATTTTAAGTATAGCACAAAGTGCTAAATATAAGCAAGCAAAACAGAGTATTCACGCAAAATATCCTCATAAGTGTAATGACGGCAGTTTGCAGGACTTGTTGACGGCAGTGAAAGTGCTTCAAGCCCCGTTGATTTACTGCAAAAACGGTTATAAAGACTATACGCCTTTTTGCCTGTTGTAAACACCGTTTTAATCTGCGTCTGAGAAATAACAAGGTTGAGGTCATTCGGCACGGGATTTTTTATTGTCGAATCGTCTGCACCGTCAATGGTACAGGATTTCAGTACGTCCCACAAAGCTATTCCGTGCGACAGCATAAGTTCCTTTCGCTGTTGATTATTCTGCGGTAAAGGCTCTTTAAGAATATCCGCCATAACTCTCCAAAAACGGTTCTGCGGATTGCCGTAATAAAAATTATTTTGTCTTGATTTTGGCGACGGCATTGTTCCGAGTATCAGAATTTTTGAATTGCCGTCAAAAATCGGTTTAAGCGTATGCTCTACAAAATTTCCGGACATAATATTTCTCCCGTTTAACGCTTTGTTGAAAAGCCGATAATAATACAGTATAATTCATTATATCAGAAATATTTTAATATTCGATTAACTCACCACAAAAATTTTTCAAGTATTGAAATATCAAATCACAAAACACGGAGGTACGCTATGACAAAAATTCTTCTTCTGCTTACAGGCGGCACAATAGGCAGTGCTTTGACAAACGGCATTATAAGCACCGACAAAAACCAAAAATGCCGCCTGATTGAGCTTTACAGCAAAAAATACAATGACGATTGTGTTTTTGATATAAAACAGCCGCTTAATATTCTCAGTGAGAATTTAGACAAATCCCACTGGGAAATCCTTGTAAATACAATCCTCCAAACCGATATTTCCGACTACGACGGAATAATCATAACTCACGGCAGTGACACTCTGTCCTACTCCTCGGCAATGCTTTCAATGTGTCTTTGTCATCTTGAACTTCCGGTCATAATTACCGCAAGCAACTATATACCCGACGATATAAGAAGTAATGCACTGATAAATCTTCACTCAGCCGTAATTCTCATCAAAACGCTTAAATGCGGAGTTTTTACCGTATTTGCAAACGAGGGCGACGACTTTTGTTCGGTATATCTTCCCACAAGAATAAACGAGGCTGACAGATTTGCCGACAGATTTTCGTCCTTTGACGGTATGTGTTTCGGAACAGTGAGCAATGACAAATTCATACAAAATCCGCTTTCGCCGTCACTTGATGAAATATACAAAAAAAGACAGCCCCTGACAAACAGACTGTCTTTAAAGAAAGATGTTCTTATGATAAGACCTTATCCGTCAATGAATTATTCATCAATCGGACTTAACGAAAACACTGCCGCTGTACTGCATATCACCTATCATTCGTCAACGGCAAAAACAGACGGAGAAAATTCCGCTCTTGAATTCCTCGAAAAATGCAAAAAAGCCAACATTGATTTTTACTGTGCGTCATTCAAAAGCCAAAAATCCGCATTGTATGAAACAAGCAATATTCTCATAAAAAACGGTGCAATACCGCTTTATAATATATCGAATGAATCAGCATACGCAAAGCTGCTTTTGTGCTGTAACTGCGATATTTCCGACAAAATGGCATTTATGGAACAGGAAATATATTTTGAGGAAGTAAAGCGAAACTGATTCAAGCCTTACAAAATTCAACGCTGACATCACTCATACATTTTCATAATGCCTGAAATATATTCCTTGTATTCGGTTCTTAATTTTTGCGGCGATACAAGCTCTATTCCGTCGCCGAAACCGCTGATCCACGAAAAGAACATATCGCTCCGCTGAATATCCGTAAAAAATTTAAAATGTGTGTCGTCACTTTGGAATACATTTATATTACTTCCGAAACGGTCAACTATAACCGACGCAAGTTCGTTTTTTACACGGAGTTCAACTCTCACTGTTTCTCCGCTGAACATTGAAAAAGCCGTATTTGCGTATTTTGAAATGTCTATATTTTCAAACACATTTCCTCCGACTCTTGTTTTCTGTGAAATTTCCGTCTTGTCCATTTTGTCAACACGAAAAGTCAGAAGCTTTTTCTTTTTATCATCGTATGACAGCATATAATAATTTTCATTCTTCCACACAAGTGCAAACGGACTTTGTTCGTATATTTTATTTTTGCCTGTATTTTCACCGTCAGTATAAGTACGGTATTTCTTTTTGATTTTATCTCCTCCCGAAAAATCCACCTCAAAACTGAAATACTCAAAGCTGATACGTTTATTTTCGTTTATTGCCTGATGAATACGGTCAATGTTATAAGGAACATAGTGGTTTTCGGATTTTACGGCATTTTCGACAAAGACCTCACGGTTAAGCTGAGCGGCGTTTTTTTCGGTTGTTAGTTTTCCGAGTTTTTTTATAATCTTTCTTGTTGTTTGCCGTGAAATAAATCTTGACGAACACAAAGCGTCAGCAAGCATTTTAAGCTCAGCAAGGTCAAATTCCCTTGACATCAGCCGATAGCCCTTTTTTTCCTTTTTTATATCCATTCCGTACACGTCAATAAGAAGATTTACATAGTTGTATATTGATTTACGGTCGGCTGTCAGTTCATATTTTTTCAGATATTCAACAATTTCATTTGCGTTTATATAATTGTTTTCATCGCTTTTTTTGTATAGTGCCTCAACCGTATATAGAATTTTTAAATTGTTATCACCTTTCATAACGCACACCTCCGTTTGTAAATTTTTACATTATTTTACCATAATATAATAATTATGTCAATGTACATACATAAAATAAGGTTTTTGTGTTTTACATTTTTATATAAATTCACCAATCATTGACAAAAGCAATAATATAGAGTAATATTGAGAAGAAAATACCTTAAAAAATACATTCAAAGGAGGAATGTTGACGGTGGAGCTTACAGTTCAGTCCGTTGTAAAAAGCTTTGGCGAAAAGGAAGTTCTGAAAAACATCAGCTTTTCGGCACAAAGCGGAAAAGCTCTCGGACTTTTAGGACGAAACGGTGCCGGAAAAACAACAACCATCAGAATTATTATGGGAGTATTTCTTCCCGACAGCGGCGAGGTGCTTATCGACGGCAAACCTATTGACCGCAGTAAATTTCAGATAGGCTATCTTCCCGAAGAAAGAGGTCTTTATCCGAAAAAAATCATTTCGGAACAGCTTATGTATCTTGCAATGCTAAGAGGACTCTCAAAAAATCAGGCGAAGGACGCCTGTGACCACTGGCTGGAAAGAATGGGTATGAGCGACTATAAGAATAAAAAGCTTGAAACCCTCAGCAAGGGCAACCAGCAGAAAATTCAGCTTGCCGCAACGCTTATGTGCAATCCTAAGCTTGTAATACTTGACGAGCCGTTTTCGGGACTTGACCCTGTTAATGCAATGCTGCTGAAAGATGTCATAAAAGAAATGATTGACGACGGTGCAATAGTGCTTTTTTCAAGTCATCAGATGAACTACATAGAGGAATTTTGTGACTCCATTGCGATACTTAACGGCGGAAACATTGTTCTTAACGGCAGAATTTCCGAAATAAAAAGACAGTATCCCCGTGACAAAATCGCAATCACTTCAAGCCAATATGACAAAATCGCATCGTTTGTCATACAAAAAACAGCCGACTGCATTGAGAGTGCAAGCATAAGCAAGGATGAAGAAAACACCGTCATAGTAAAGCTCAAAAATGCCGGATTTAAAAACCGCATTATGACACAGCTTGCCGACAACGGCTTTGATGTTGACTGCTTTAAGGTTTGTGAGCCGTCACTCAATGACATCTTTGTTGAATATACGGAGGACGGAATATGAAACATATTTTTCAGGTATTTAAGTTTGAGTATCTTTCGTGCATAAAAAACAAAGCATTTATCGCAGTAACAATAATCCTTATCGCTATGATACTTCTTGGGTCGTTTCTTCCTGCCATAATTATGGGTATTGCTTCTTCATCAGATGAAGGCGACGAAACAGATGAAAAGCCTGTTATTGCCGTATGCAACACAGCATATAATGATAACAAACTTATAAAGGACGAATTTTCGGCAGCTTACAGCGGCTATGACATCAAAATAACTGATGAAAACACCGCTCAGATTGAACAAAAGGTTGACAGTCAGGAATATGATTTTGCTGTTATTATCGACGAACCGCTGTCATATACATACATCACAAGAAATAACTCAATGTTTGACGAAACAAGTATGAAGGTTTCGGAAATCATCAAATCAATATACAAAGTCAACGCCCTTTCGCAGTACGGAATTTCCTCCGAACAGGCAGGAAAAATCCTGAATGTTGATGTAAACTCAAAAACCGTATCAACGGGAACAGACCAGACAAAGAACTATATTTCAACCTATATTCTGATAATGATTCTGTATATGGCAATCATTATGTACGGACAGTTGGTTTCAAACAGCGTTATTACCGAAAAAAATTCAAGGGCTATGGAAATGCTCATAACCTGTGCAAAGCCGTCGCACCTTATGTTCGGCAAGGTAATAGGCTCAGGACTTGCGGGCTTAACTCAGCTTGTACTTATTGCCGCTGTCGGTGTTGCCTCCGTAAGCACAATAACCGCCTCATCTCTTCCGAATGAAATATCATCATTTATTTCATTCCCCGTTTCAACGGTTATTTATGCACTGATATTCTTTATTCTGGGATATTTCATTTATGCGTTTCTTCTTGCGGCTCTTTCCTCTCTTGCGTCAAGGTCAGAGGATTTAAACACACTTATAACACCTGTTATGCTTTTGTTTGTTATTGCATTTGTGATTGTAATTGTTTCACTTAATTCAGGTTCTGTTGACAGTGTACTTATGGTAGTATGTTCATACATTCCGTTTACTGCACCTATCGCAATGTTCACAAGAATTGCAATGTCAAATGTCGCACTGTGGGAGATAATTCTCTCTATTGGCGTACAGATTGCTTCAATTTATCTTCTTGGAATGCTTGCCTCGGCAATTTACAGACTTGGCGTTCTTATGTACGGCAAGCCGCCGAAATTCTCGGAAATATGGGGTCTCCTCAAAGAACAGCACAACGCAAACAAAAAAATCAAACAGTCGAATTAACTTTATATCCGCATAACTCCATACACAAAGAATTCCCGATACAGTCAGAATGATTGTATCGGGAATTTGTTTTCTAAAAATAATACTGTTTCTTTTCTCAGGATAAAAATTGCGGGTGCAGGGGTATCATACCCCTGCCGGGGTCAAGGGCGAGCAGCCCTTGTGGGGTTTGGGGCAAAGCTCCGACATCTGTTACTCAGAAAAGAAATCGCATAACGATTAAATTTTTGCAAGTGCCTGTTCAACATCGGCGATAATGTCGTCAATATATTCAATACCAACCGACATTCTGATAAGGTTAGGTGTTACACCGCAGTCAGCAAGCTGTTGGTCGTTAAGCTGACGGTGTGTTGTGCTTGCAGGGTGCAGAACGCTTGTACGGGCATCGGCAACGTGTACAACGAGATTTGCAAGTTTAAGGCTGTCCATAAACTTCATTGCAGCCTCACGACCGCCCTTTACGCCGAACGAAATTACACCGCAGCAGCCGTTCGGCATATATTTCTTTACACGCTCATAATACTTGTTGCTTTCGAGTCCGGGATAATTTATCCATTCAACCTTATCGCTCTTTTCAAGGTATTTTGCAAGAGTAAGAGCGTTTGAACAGTGGCGTTCCATACGCAAAAACAGTGTTTCAAGTCCGATATTAAGAATAAAAGCATTCTGCGGACTTTGCTGAGCACCGTAGTCACGCATAAGATGCGTCATTGCCTTGGTGATATATGCGGCTTTGCCGAATTTTTCACTGTAAATTACACCGTGGTACGACTCGTCAGGCTCGGTAAAAGCAGGGAATTTTCCGTTTGTCCAGTCAAAATTACCGCTGTCAACGATAACTCCGCCGAGTGCGGCTGCGTGACCGTCCATATACTTTGAGGTTGAGTGTGTTACAATATCAGCACCCCATTCAAACGGTCTGAAATTTACGGGTGTAGGGAATGTATTGTCAACAATAAGCGGTACGCCGTGTCTGTGTGCAACCGCTGCATAAAGCTCTACATCTGCAACATCAAGCGACGGGTTTGAAACGCTCTCGATAAATGCACACTTTGTGTTATCCTTAAAAGCCGCTTCAATTTCTTCTTCCGTTGCGTCAGGCTTAACGAATGTAAAGTCAATTCCGAGTTCACGGAGCGACTTGTTGAAAAGGTTAAATGTACCGCCGTAAATTGCACTTGCACATACAACGTGGTCGCCTGCGTGACAGATATTTGTTACTGACATCATACTTGCAGCCTGACCTGATGATGTAAGCATTGCACCTACGCCGCCTTCAAGAGCGGCAATTTTTGCGGCAACGGCACTGAGCGTCGGGTTTGACAGACGGGTATAAAAGAAACCGTCTTCTTCAAGGTCAAAAAGCTTTCCGAGAGTTGCGGCAGAATCATATTTATATGTTGTACTCTGCACAATCGGAACAATACGGGGTTCGCCGTTTTTTGGCTCATAGCCTGCCTGTACACATTTTGTGTTGATATGGTAGTTCATTTTACTTCTCCTTTATTTCATTATAAATTTTTATAACATCAGCTGACACCTCAGAAACAGGTCGTGCGGCGTCAACGATTTTTATGTTTTCGGTGTCTTTTAAAAGTTCAAAAACATCAAAAAATCTTTTTCGTATTTTTTCGAGAACGGCTTTATTTTCATAAATTTCTCTTTCAAGGCGGTTTTTGGCTATCCGTTCATCGCAAAGGCTTGTATCGACATCAAGAAAAATACAAATATCAGGTTTAAGAATTTCCTCACATTCAAGGTTCATCTTCATTACCCATTCAAGATTTGCGTCAATACCCTGATATGCAAAAGACGAATAATAATATCTGTCACACACAACATCAATTCCCTTATCCAGAAACTGCTTAATGCCGTTTTTTTCGTTTGTGTTATGAAAAATTCTGTCCGTCAAAAACAGTGCCGACATTTCGTAAGCGTCACGCTTTTGAAATCCGCCGAGTGCGTCACGGATAATTCCGCCGACAGATGAAAATGTAGGTTCTGCCGTCTGAAAAACAGTCCTACCGTCTTTTTGCATTTGCTGTACAAGAAGATTTATCTGAGTACCCTTGCCCGAACCGTCAAGCCCCTCAAAAACAATAAATTTGCCTTTTTTATTCATCATAAAAATTCTCTTTCTTTCAAAAATACTAAAATCATTATACACTTATATCATTATTTCTACAAGCCTTAAACGCAAAAATCCCCTGACGGATTTCTCCAACAAGGGATAATCATTTATTGTTTGTTTTTATACTATTCAGAATGTTTCAATAACTGGATCTGGTAACTTATCCCAGCCTCTATCAATCACTTTATGTCCGTTAATATATTTTTTTTGGAATTTTTCTCTGTCATAATCAGCTCCGTGGTTTTCTTTCGGATATTCTTTTTGTATATTTGCATACTCTCTTTCCGAAATTTCAAAAAATGTAAAATAATCACTATTTCCATTAGGCAGTCCGTAAAAGGCATAATACTGCAATTTACCGGACTTCATAATTATATTTTTCAGGATCGGTCGGTATAAGCTTTTCCAACTCGTCAATATCGTATTCATCACGATTGAAACAAACTGCCGTAACAACCAAACGACAAAATTGTTCTGCACCACATTCATATCCTGTTTTCGTTCTGACGGTTTCTCCAACCGACATTTTTTGCAAATCATCAGGAATATTAAAAGCGTTGTAGATTTTAATTCTCTTTTGAAGATAAAGCTCCATACATGTATTAGCCAAATTATTTGAAATTTGTATTTTAGAACCTCCGATTATCAACCGTGTATCCCATACATCTTCAACAATAAGAATATCACCTGATGCATAATAAGGCTTTACATATTTATTGTCAGATAAATTATATCTTTTTAAAAGCTCCGAAATTTTTTTATCCATATCTTTATTCATCTGTTTACCCTCCTGAATTATAGTTTGAAATTTTTACCAACAAAATCATTATACACTTATCCTGTTATTTTCACAAGACTTAAATGCAAAAATCCCCTGACGGATTTCTCCGACAGAGGACTTTATGTATTGTTTGTTTTACAACTTACATTTGCTTTCTGAATTCAAACATTCCCTCGTCACTGATAAAATCTTGCGGAGTATCAGGCATAGGGTGCTTTTCGTTGAAAAACTCAACGATATGAAATCCGCATACATTTACATAAAAATGAATATTTCTTTTATCAAAATAAGGTGTACAGGTTTTCCAAATCTTAGTTTTTGGGTGCAATTCTTCAATTTTAAACCAAATAGCTTTACCTATTCCCTTACTTTGTATGCCGCATTTAACAAAGAGTAAATCAAGATGATTACATTGTGTTTCTTCATCAATTACAACAACAGCACCGCCAACCATTTCACCGTCAACAACAGCCTTATACGCAATAGAACCCTTTGCTTTCAAAGAATTGTCAATATCTCTTTCAGGAAGAACGGTTTTATCTGTTTTACCGAATTTATCCTCAAAGCCTTTTTGAAAAGCCTCTTGTGCAGTCGCTTTATATTCTTTCAAATCACTATCTGTAATGGGAATCAACTCAAAATTCATTTTTTACCCTCCATAATTTTCTTTAAAATCATTATACACTTATATCATTATTTCTACAAGCCTTAAACGCAAAAATCCCCTGACGGATTTCTCCGATAGGGGATAATTACATATCATCGTTTATTTTATTCCCATTGACAGACAAAAACTTTTATAACTTTTTAATTTACTTCCTTAAAAATTGCAATATTTTTTCGTTAAAAATCTCAGGTTTTTTATTCGCTATAAAATGGTCACCCTCAATAAACATCAATTCTACATCAGGAATACTGTCAGCAATAAGTTTTGTATGTGATTCAGGTATCATATCATTTGTACCGGCGATTACAAGCGTCTGTGATTTAATATTTTTCAGAGTTTCCGCCTCTATATCAGGGTCATTGACCATAAGTCCCAACATCTCTGAATGAAATTTCGCTTTCTTGCTTTTCTTTGCAAAAATATTTGATATTCTGTAACCGATTTTTATCGGCAGGCGAACACTTATTTTTAAACCATTAACATTTAAATTTGCTCCATTTAATATCAGTTTATTGATTCTTTCAGGATAATTTATTGCAAAAACCATTGCTATATTTGCACCGTCAGAAAAACCTAAAATATTCGCTTTTTTTATATTATGAAAATTCATAAAATCCAACAGATCATCAGCAAATTGTCGGATAGTAAAAGGCTTATTTCCTCGTGGCGTTCTGCCGTGCCCTCTTGTATCAAGTGCAAACACATGATATTCCAAAGAAAACGCCTTTATCTGATTTGAAAAGTAATCACTGTTTTCGCCGTTTCCGTGCAGCAAAATAAGCGGATAGCCTTGTCCTGTTTCTGTATAATAATGAGAAATATCCATTTTAATCTGTCCTCCGCAAATTTTAATTCATTCTCTTATCTTTCAGTAAATATTTTCAATAAATTTCATTGCATCGTCAGAGTGTGTAAAAACTTTACACTTCATTCCATAACTTTTCAATTCATCAAACAGCCTTTTTTTCATACTATTGAACTCAATGACCCACTTTATGTTATAGTATAAAAATTTTAATGTTGGCTTTGAATTGTATTTTTCTTTACCTGTTTTTTGCAATATCCACCGCTTAAATACCCTTATTAGTCTGATAAAAGTTCTTTCATTTATAACTATTATATATTCACAACATTTAAAGCTTTCTTTAAGACAATCTCTCGGAGATCCCTCAACTATCCAATCATTACTTGCTAATATTTGCTTAAAAATTTCATCTCGTTCCTCCGGTGTTCTTTTTTGATCTCCATAAGGTGTTCGTTGCCATACAATATTGTCCTTTTCATAATATGGAACCTGATATTTTAGAGATATATTTCTGGCAAGAGTTGTTTTTCCGCTGGCAACTGAACCTATAATATCAATTTTCATTAAATCCTCCAAATATTGTATTTACAATATGTAATTAAATTGCTCTTAATACGGTTTTTTACCGTTAGTCCATCCTTTTTCTTTCCAGTAGTCAGAATCCGTTTTATTCCAACCGTTCTTTTGCGTCATTCCGAACATTCTGAAAAATAATCTTGTTTTTAATCCTACTTTTCTGTGACTTAAACTTCTTTTTATTTTTTTTGATTTATTTCTTACCTGCTTTTTTATTTTATCCTTATCCTTATAGTCTTTATAATTGCCACCCATTTTCATAGTAGTAACACCATAATGATAAATTTTTGGTACACCCCAGTAAAATAAATTATTTTTCAACGATTTAACCGTATCTTTAACTCCCGAACCTCCTGCCGTAGTAATGATTAAACCGACTTTATTAAACATACTTTCTTTTGGTCTGTGTACTAACCATATATAAGCAAGATGATCCAGTAATGCTTTCAGTTCACCGGAACAAGACATAACAAACACGGGTGTAGCAATTATAATTAAATCTGCTTTTTCCATTTTTTCAATTATGGGATTAACTGAGTTAAAATGCGGACACATTTCTTCACCCTTTAATATACAGTTTGCACAGCCATTACAAAACTCCTTAAAATCATTCGGAAGAACTATCTCATCAAACTCATTATTTTGGTCTTGAAATTCTTTCAGAAACAAGTCAGTTATTGCCCGTGTATTTCCTTTATGTTGTGTACCCATAATTGTTAAAATATTCATAATCGTAATTGCACCTCACATATAAACGATAATTTACTGTTCCGGACATTAACATCATTATACACTCATTGTGCTGTTTCAACAATATCAAACCGCAAAAATCCCCTGACGGATTTCTCCGACAGGGGATAATTACATATCATCGTTTATCTGAAAGAAAAATTATTCGTAAATCTTAGAAACAACGCCTGAACCTACTGTTCTGCCGCCTTCACGGATAGCGAAACGAAGTCCTTCTTCCATAGCGATTGGTGTGATAAGTTCAACGTCCATATCAACGTTATCGCCAGGCATACACATTTCTGTTCCCTCAGGAAGATTGATAACGCCTGTAACGTCTGTTGTTCTGAAATAGAACTGTGGACGGTAGTTGTTGAAGAACGGAGTATGACGGCCGCCTTCATCCTTAGTCAGAACGTAAACCTGACCTTTGAACTTTGTGTGTGGGTGAACTGTACCCGGTTTAGCGATAACCTGTCCACGCTCGATATCTGTCTTCTGGATACCACGGAGAAGAACACCGATGTTATCACCAGCCTCAGCGTAGTCAAGAGTCTTTCTGAACATTTCGATACCTGTAACAACAGATTTTCTCTTTTCGTCTGAAAGACCAACGATTTCGATTTCTTCTGATGTTCTGAGCTGACCTCTTTCAACTCTACCTGTAGCAACAGTACCACGACCAGAGATTGTGAATACGTCCTCAACAGGCATAAGGAAAGGAAGATCTGCCTTACGCTCAGGAGTAGGAATATAATCATCAACAGCGTCCATAAGCTCGTGGATGCAAGCATACTCAGGAGCGTTAGGATCCTTAGATGCAGATGAAAGAGCCTGATAAGCAGAACCACGGATGATAGGTGTGTCATCGCCCGGGAATTCATACTCGTTAAGGAGCTCACGGATTTCCATCTCAACGAGGTCAAGAAGTTCAGGATCGTCAACTTGGTCAGTCTTGTTCATGAATACTACGATGTAAGGTACGCCAACCTGACGAGAGAGAAGGATATGTTCTCTTGTCTGTGGCATAGGACCATCAGCAGCAGAAACAACGAGGATAGCACCGTCCATCTGAGCAGCACCTGTGATCATGTTCTTTACATAGTCAGCATGGCCGGGGCAGTCAACGTGAGCATAGTGACGCTTGTCTGTCTGATACTCAACGTGAGCTGTGTTGATTGTGATACC
>JBJEOP010000047.1:0-13798 GCA_051880775.1 Acutalibacteraceae bacterium | reverse complement strand
GCAACATGCACTGCGCGTGGTGCCACAATCCGGAGAGCTTTTCGGCGGCGGCAGCGGAAATAATTATGTCAAGGCACTTAACGCTTTCCATAAGGATCTGGGCGATAGTGTAAAGATATATTCTATGATTGCACCGCTTGCAAGCGAATATTACACACCGTCGAATTATTCACAGTATAATTCAAGTCAGAAAGAATGCTTTGAAAGTATTGCGTCAAGACTTGATGACGGTATTGTTTCGGTAGATATTACCGATGTACTCGCAAAGCATACGGAAGAACCGATTTATTGCCGTACTGACCACCACTGGCAGCCGCTTGGTGCATATTATGCGGCACAGGCGTTTGCGTCAGCCGCAGGAGTCGATTTCAAGGATCTCAGCACCTTCACAAAGCAGGAAAACGAGGGCTTTGTCGGTACAATGTACGCATTCTCGGGAGATGCAAATATCCTCAACGACCCCGAAACCTTTACTTATTACATTCCGTCAAATATAGATAAGTGTACAACCTATTACTACGACACTTCATTTAACTATACGGGAACAGGCAATTTCTTCAATATAGTAGATACTCCAAACTCCTACCTTGTATTTATGGGCGGAGATGAACAGGTTATCAAGGTTAAGACAAATGTCAAGAACGGCAGAAAGCTCTGTATCGTAAAGGACAGCTACGGCAACGCCGAACCGCCTTACTATATGAACGGTTTTGAAGAAATTTACGTTGTAGATATGAGATATTTCAACCTCAATCTTGTTGATTTTGTAAAAGAAATGTGTGTAACCGACCTTCTCTTTACAATGGTTTCATACTCGGCAGTAGGCGATAACGCCGATAACCTCGAAAACCTCAGAACACAGGCAAAAGGACAGAAAATTGTTGACGAGTCACTTACCGCAAAAAACGAAGATTAACAGATAAAACAATAAAGGCGTAAACAGTATTAAGTTTACGCCTTTAAATTAAATTAAGGAGGAAATATAATGACTGAGCTTGAATATCCTTTCGATTCCGAATATATTATCAAAAAAAGAAAATCACTCAAACGCACACTTCTTGCCGACGGCACAAAAAGACTGAAAAAGAAAATTGCCGTTTTCGGCGGTTCAACAACAAACGATATAGTGGTTTATCTTGAACTCTTTTTGCTGAATAACGGCATTGAGCCTGAATTTTATCAGTCGGAATATGCACAGTACTGGCAGGACGCAATGTTTCCGGGTGACGAACTGCTGAATTTTAACCCCGACATTGTCTTTATTCACACAACAAACAGAAATATTGCAGACTATCCTACGACATCAGACAGCAGGGAAACAGTTGATACCAAACTCGAAAACGAATATAATAAATTCTTGCAGATGTGGCAAAAAATAGCCGAAACCTATCATTGTCCGATAATTCAGAATAACTTTGAAATGCCCTATTATCGTCTTATGGGCAACAAGGATTGCAGTGATTACCGTGGACGCTCAAATTTTGTCACACGACTTAACGAAAAATTCTATGAGTATGCCGAAAAAACAGAAGGCTTTTATATCAACGATATAAACTTTATTTCTGCGTCATACGGACTTAAAGCGTGGAGTAATCCGTCATACTGGAATATGTACAAATACGCTATGTGCGTTGAGGCTATTCCCGAATTTTCCTTTAACCTTGCAAATATCATCAAGTCGGTATTCGGCAAAAACAAAAAGGCACTTGCACTCGACCTCGATAACACCCTGTGGGGCGGCGTAGTAGGCGATGACGGCGTTGACGGAATACAGATAGGGCAGGAAACAGGTGTTTCACAGTCTTATTATGAATTTCAGGAATATATAAAATCGCTTAAATCTCTCGGAGTAATTCTCACTGTATGCTCAAAGAACGACCACGAAAACGCCATAGCAGGACTTAATCACCCTGAGGGAGCGTTAAAGCCCGACGACTTTATCATAATAAAGGCAAACTGGGAAAACAAGGACAGAAATATTCTCGAAACCGCATCAGAACTGAACATTCTGCCCGATTCAATCGTTTTTGCCGATGATAACCCAGCCGAGCGTGAAATAGTAAAGGCACAGATTAAAGGCGTATCGGCACCGACTATGGACAGCGTCGAAAACTATATAACAACGATTGACCGCAACGGATATTTTGAAGTTACGAATTTCAGTGAGGACGACCTCAAACGAAACGAAATGTATAAGGCAAACGCTCAGAGGGCGGCACAGCAGGCGACATTCGGAAACTATGAGGATTATCTTTTAAGCCTTGATATGACGGCGGTAATTGACGATTTTCTGCCCGTATATTTACAGCGTATAACACAGCTTTCCAACAAGAGCAATCAGTTTAATGTGACAACAAAGAGATATACCCCAACCGAAATGGAAGAAGTCTTTGAGAGTGATAATTACATCAGACTTTACGGAAAACTGGTTGACAAGTTCGGGGATAACGGTGTAGTATCAGTAGTAATAGGCAAAAAGGATAACAAAGTTCTTAATATGGAGCTCTGGCTTATGAGCTGCCGTGTTCTTAAAAGGGATATGGAATTTGCAATGCTTGACAGACTTGTTGAACGCTGTCGTGAACAGGGAATAGAAACAATAAAAGGCTATTACTATCCTACCGCAAAGAATAATATGGTGCGTGACCTTTACGGCAAATTCGGCTTTGAAAAAATCAGCGAGGACGCTGACGGAAACACCGTATGGCAGCTTGATGTCGCATCATACCAAAACAAAAACCACGTTATTAAAGTTGAGGACAATTCCTCAATTCAATAAAATAAATTTCAAGGAGATATTTAAAAATGGATATGAATACAATTTACGCAAAGCTCAACAAGATTTTCCGTGATATTTTTGACGATGATTCAATCACCGTAACTTCAAAGACAACATCTGACGATATTGACGACTGGGACAGCCTTGAACACATCACACTTATTTCAGCCGTTGAGCGTGAGTTTAAGATGAAGTTCAAAATGGGCGAAATTTCCTCAATGAAGAATGTCGGTGAAATGGCTGACATCATCGCCGCAAGAACAAAGTTATAATACATCACCAAAATCATATAACAAAAGCGTTCCTGACACATTATAATGTCGGAACGCTTTTTCAGTTTGCGTCTATACTTTTTTCGTTAAAACCGGGGATAAAATTGCGGGTGCAGGTGTCGCTTACACCTGCCGGGGTCAAGGGCGAGCAGTCCTTGTGGGGTTTGGGGCAAAGCCCCAACATTCATTACTTATAAAAAAATATCAGTCTTTTTCAAGTTTTTTGAGCTGTTCAAGCTCGGATTTTTCGACTTTAATCTGTGCGTCTTTTATTACTTTTACATCACTGACCTTGAAATTTCTCGGAGCGGCGTCAGGCGACTTGCTGAGTGAAACCGTGAGATTTTGTGTAATAAGATTGAGGTCAACAACCGTACCCTTGCCCTCAGGAGTGCTGACAATGGCACCGATTTTTGGAGTATTTTTCAAAAGGTCTGTGTAAGCCTCCTGTTCATATTTAAGACAGCACATAAGCCGTCCGCAGGTACCCGAAATCTTCACGGGATTAAGCGACATTCCCTGCTCCTTTGCCATTTTTATTGATACAGGCTGAAAATCACCCAAAAATGTATTACAACAGAACGGTCTGCCGCATATTCCTATGCCGCCGAGCATTTTTGACTCATCACGCACGCCTATCTGACGCAGTTCAATTCTTGTTCTGAAAATATACGCAAGGTCTTTTACAAGGTCACGGAAATCAACACGTCCGTCAGCAGTAAAATAAAAAAGAATTTTGTTGTTGTCAAAGGTATATTCAACATTGACAAGCTTCATTTTCAGCTTATGCTGTTCAATTTTCTTTACGCATATATCAAAAGCCTTTTTTTCTTTTTCACGGTTTTCCGCAACTTTTTTGAGGTCGTCGTCAGTGGCGGTGCGAATAATCTTTTTGAGCGGATATGAAATATCGCTGTCGTCAATTATTCTGTTTTCCATTGCAACCTCGCCGCACTCAACCCCACGGCTTGTTTCGACGATAACACGGTCACCGTTTTTGAAAGTTTCGCCGTCGGGGTCAAAATAATATATTTTTCCTACATCTCTGAATCTTACACCTATAATACAAGCCATATTTTTCCTCCGGATTTATATCAGTTTCTCAGTACGGAACACAGCCACGTACCGAAAAAATTAAGATTTACATTTGTATTGAGAATATCACGAGCCTTGCTTATGTTTTCCATAATGCCGAAAATTCTCTTTTTAGTCAGCTTTGTCGCAACAAAAACGGCAGTTTCAGACGAGGTTTTTGCACCGACAGACGCTTTGACGCATTCCGCACCGATTTCAAGCATACAGTCAAGCACACTTGACGCAAAATTTCTGCTCTCCGCAAGCCTTGATGTCAGCAGTAAAAGCTGATATTCCGCAGTCAGCGGAATTGCATGAAAAATATCCTCAGCGAGCTTTTGTGCCTCTTCGCCGCCGTTTTCGAGCATTTGTAACGACATACCGATATTGCCGTCGCATATCGAAACAATATGCTGTATTTCGTCGGGACTTTTGTCGGGAAAGCGTTTTGAAATTTCGCTTACAGCCTCGGGAATTCCGGCAGGAAACAGCGAGAAAGCTCTTGCCCTTGAACGTACCGTCTGTAAAAGTGATGTTGCCGACATAACCGTCATAATAAAAACGACATTTTCGGGCGGCTCTTCAAGAACTTTAAGAAAAGCGTTTTGTGCCGGTGCCTGCATTTTGTCGCAGTTAAGAAGTATATACACCTTTGTACGAGCCTCATTCGGCTTTATGAAAGCAGACGAGCGGATATTTCTTATCGCCTCAATGCTGTAAGCACCCGAGTTGTTTCCGTCAAAAACGGAAATATCGGGGTGAGAATTGTGTTCGGCTTTTTTGCAGTCGGAGCATATTCCGCAGGGTCTTTGAGTATCGGACGAACAAACGCAGTACTGTGCAATAATCGTTGCAAGAGTTTTTCGGCCCGTACCTTTTGCACCCTCAATGATGATTGCGTGAGGTACGGAATTGTTTCTCATAATTTCCGAAAGCTCGTATTTTACGGTATCGTTGGAAATAAATTCATTAAGCAGCATAATAAAATTACTCTCTCAATATTAATATACTCAATATTATAAACTATTTTAAGAATATTTACAAGAAAAATGTTTATCAAAGAGCTTATCCGTAAAATTAGAATTTCATTGTGCAATTTAACGGGAAAATAAAAAAATAATTATTAAAAAAATTCTTCAAATTGTATTCAAAGCACAAAAATTATATGATATAATAAATTCAAGGTTATTTTAATGTTTGTTGAAAGGATTGATTTGATGAAATACGATGCACAGGATTGTGAGCTTATATATAAAGCACAGCTTACGCCTACCATATACGATTTCAGACTGAAAAACAAGGAGCTTGCCGATATTACAAAGCCGGGACAGTTTGCACAGGTTGCCGTAACAGGCAAAACCCTACGCAGACCGATATCAATATGTGATGTTTATGACGGAGTTATACGCCTTGTTTTTGAAGTAAGGGGAGAGGGAACGGAAATTCTCTCACAGGCAAAGGTCGGTGACAAAATAAATATTATTGCACCGCTTGGAAACGGCTTTAAAATCAATCCCGATCAAAAAACGGTCTTTGTCGGCGGCGGAATAGGTGTTCCGCCTATGCTTTACAGTGCAAAGCAGTGCGGCAGAAATGCGTCTGTTATTATCGGTTTCAGAAATAAGGACGCAGTTATCCTTGAAGACGATTTTAAAAGTATCGGCTGTGATGTTTCAGTGACAACCGATGACGGCAGCTACGGAATTAACGGCTTTGTAACACAGCCGCTTGCCGAAATCATAAAAGATGCTGACTTGGTTTGTGCCTGCGGTCCTACGCCGATGCTTAAAAATATTGCAAAACTCGCAAAGGAAAACGGCGTTGAATGTCAGGTTTCACTCGAACAGAGAATGGCTTGCGGAGTAGGTGCTTGTCTTGGCTGTGCCGTTGCGGTAAAGCGTGAGGACGGCACTCAGGAATATAAGCACGTCTGTAAGGACGGTCCTGTTTTCAATGCAGAGGAGGTAGCTTGGTAATGGCAGATTTAGGTGTAAATATAGCAGGAGTACATTTTAATAATCCTATTATTGCGGCGTCGGGTACAATCGGTTTCGGATACGAATACAGTGAATTTTATCCGTTGTCGGTATTCGGCGGAATTTCGTGCAAGGGTACAACTCTCAAAGAACGTCCCGGCAATCCGCCGCCACGAATTGCCGAAACCCCAATGGGTATGCTTAACGCTGTCGGACTTCAAAATCCCGGTGTTGAACACTTTATCGGGAACGACCTCCCTTGGCTCAAAAAACAGAATACGGTAGTTATAGCCAATGTTGCAGGCAGTACGCAGGAGGATTACTGCAAAATGGCGGAAATTCTCTCCGACAGCGATATTGATATGATTGAGCTTAACATTTCCTGTCCTAACGTAAAAGAGGGCGGAGTACAGTTCGGAACATCGTGCGAATCGGTCGGAGCAATTACAAAAGCCGTCAGAAAACACTGCAAAAAACCGCTTATCATCAAGCTGTCACCTAATGTATCGGATATTGCCTCAATCGCAAAGGCGGCAGAGGCAGAGGGTGCTGACGCTGTTTCACTTATAAATACTCTTACGGGTATGAGAATTGACATAAACACACGCAGACCGATAATAAAGAATATCACAGGCGGAATGTCGGGTCCTGCCGTATTTCCTGTTGCCGTAAGAATGGTATGGCAGGTCAAAAACGCCGTGTCAATCCCCGTTATCGGAATGGGCGGCATTACAACCTGGAAAGACGCTGTTGAAATGATGATAGCCGGTGCTGACGCAATTCAGATAGGTACAGCACTTTTCACAGACCCTTATGCACCTGTAAAAATCGCTGAGGGACTTAATACTTATCTTGACAATCACAATATGAAGTCCGTAACCGAGCTTACACACACCGTTATAACAGACTGATTCAGGAGCGATAAAATTGACAAAAGTAATTTTAGTCCGTCATTGTCAGGCGGAGGGAAACCTGAAAAGATTTTTTCAGGGCAGAATTGATACCGATATAACCGAAACAGGCAGAAAACAAATCGGCGAGGTTATGGAGCTGCTTTGTGCAGAACCTGTTGACGAAATCTACTGCACTTCACTCACCCGTGCAAGAAAAACAGCCGAGGGCATAAATTTATACCACGAGTTGCCTATACATACCGACGATTCTTTTCTTGAAATCGACGCAGGCGACTGGGAGGGAAAGCTTCTTACGGATATTGCAGTTGAATTTCCCGAGCAGTACGAAAACTGGTGCAGTAATCAAAAGGCTTTTGCCGCTCCAAACGGAGAAAGTATGGCACAGGTCTATGAGCGTGTGAAAAATGGACTTATAAATATTGTAAAACAAAATCCCAATAAAACGGTCTGTATTGTTTCTCACGGCTGTGCAATAAAAAATATGATGTGCTTTGCACACGGCTGGACGCTTGAAAATATGGACAAAGTCCCGCTTGGCACAAACACCTCGGTAAACATTGTTGAATTTGACGATAATCTTCAACCGAAAATTATCCTTGAAAATTACACCGATCATCTTCAATAAACGGAAAGTTGAAAATTAAAATAAAAATAGCCGAATATTCTGCCTTGTGCAGAATGACGGCATAAATAATACGGAGATACAATTATGATTATTTTGTCTGTTGATTATGGCAGAGTAAGAACAGGCATTGCAGTATGCGACAAAAGCGAAATTATTGCCTCTCCCGTTACCGTAATAAAGGAAATAAGACAGGAAGTCCTTGCCGAAAAAATCGCCGATATAGCAAAGCAGAAACACGCCGAGCTTATCGTTATGGGACTTCCGAGAAATATGGACGGAAGTGAGGGGGAAAGTGCGGAAAATGTCCGTGCTTTTTCTGAAATTCTCAAAGAAAAAACATCTCTTGAAATAGTTCTCCGTGACGAAAGATGCACGACGGTCACCGCTTATGAATATCTTAATATTACAGATACCCGTGGAAAAAAGCGGAAGGCTGTTGTTGACAGCGTGGCGGCGACAATTATTCTTGAAGACTTTTTGAATTTCAGGAGGAATAAAAAATGACTGTTCTTCCGAGCCAGAAACTAACCATAGGCGAGCTGTTTGTTTCGCTTGCGGCAGGTCTTATGTTTTTTCTTCTGCCGAATGATGCAAAAAATCAGTTCGATTCAATTATAGCAAGCGAATGTTTTGTGCTGTTGATATGTTTTGTAATAACCATTGTGCTGTTTATTATAATAAAACGGTTTGAGGCAGTCGGTGCGGCTATGCTTACTTATGCTGTTTTAACTCTTGTCAATATTGTGTTCAGTACAATAACGGGAATTTTTTCAAATACAAAGGACTATTGGCCTAACGTTTCAGAATACAGTATGGTGTGTATGTTTATTATGTGGGTCATACCGTTTTTCTTTATGACGATTACAAGACTTATCCAAAGCGGAAAGTACGACAATAACGAAACCCGAATGGGATTTTCAAGATTTATTCTGCTGAGTATGAGAGCGTTGCTTATTCTTTACGGGATTGTTCTCATATTAAAAATGATAATTCCATACAAGCCACGCACAGAGTCACCCCGTGAGCTTGATTTTATGATTTTCAGCCGCATAGGTGACTGTATTAAAAATATACATCAGGACGGCACGAAATATATCTTGTGGCACAGCTTTATATTGGCACCGCTGACATTTTATCTGCTTGTGCTTATACCGAAAATAAAATGGTGGCACCTTTTGATAATATCGGGTACTTTCGGTCTTACCGTTGAGGCACTTCAATATCTGCTGAATACGGGAGCGGCTTGTCTTGACGATATTATAATGTATATTGTCGGTGCAGTTATAGGAATACTGCTCAAACACCTTATAGATTCGGTAAGGTCGGTGCTGACATCAGGAAAAGACGATTGTATGCTGAGTTACAGCTACACTCCGATAAAGCGAAAAACCGACAACTCTGCCGCCGTAATAATTGACGAATAAAAAGCACAGCCGTAAGAGAAGAAAAATTCTCTCGGCTGTGCTTTATTTTTATATAGTAGTACCTATAATTTTCAATTTTCAACTTTTGGATTATTATGAATTAATAATTACATTGCAAAATGTTTTTATCTCATCAATCCTCTCAGCAACATCCTCTTTGTGTTCAATAGAACATAATCCTATATGACCACTCGGTTTTATTTCTAAATGTCCATAAAAGTGTTCTATACTACCAATTATTTTCTCACATTCTGGCATACTTGAACCAGTTCTCAATGCAATAGTATATCCTTTTTTACCATTTGGTATAGTTGCATGAGGCTCATGTGTATTACACCACGGAGTACATCTATCTATAAAAACTTTAAATTGTCCAGGAATATCAGCCCAATACGACGGAGAAACGGAAACTATTTTGTCTGCCCATTCATATTGCTCTATGATTTTATTTACATCATCTTCCTGAAAGCACCTTGCTGTTTTATGACATTTTCTACATCCCTTACAAAACCTGATATCATAATCATCTATGCAAATGGTTCTTACTTCATTTCCATCATTTACATATTGACCTACTAACTTTACAATTTCAGCAGTTGCACCATTTTTAACCGGACTACAATTTATAACCAAAATATTCATATGTACCTCCACAAATTCTTAATTTAGTACCTTTTCATTATAGCCTAAAATGGAGTTCAAGTACATACTCAAACTCCATATATAACTGTTATTAAATGATAAAAAATATCTCATTTCAAAATTACAATTTATACAGGACTAGCAAGACAAAAATCGTCGCCGCTGTCGGTGATTTTAACATCAAGAATTTTTCCGATACTGCTTTCGTCCGTATCGACATAAACAAGGGTGTAGTTCATTGTGTAACCCTCGTAGCGTCCGTTTTTGTTGCGTGTTTCAATGAGTACCTTTTCAATTCTGCCAATCTGAGATTTAAGAAATTCCTTTCTTGTGCGTTCAGCGGCTTTTGCCATTATTGCGGCTCTTTCTTTTTTAACGGAATTAGGTACTTGATTCGGTGCTTTGTCGGCAACTGTGCCTGCCCTGCGTGAATAGGGGAAAATATGCACCTTTGCAAAGCCTGTTTTTTCGACAAACTCAACGGACTTTTTGAATTCTTCTTCCGTTTCTCCTGCAAAGCCGACCATAACATCAGTTGTTATTGCAGGATTGTCAAAAACACTGCGGATATTGTTTACTATTTCAGTGTATTCAGCCGTTGTGTAGTGACGGTTCATTCGTTTGAGTGTTTCATCACAGCCGCTTTGTAGTGAAAGGTGGAATTGAGGACAGAAATTTTCATATTTTGCAAAGGTTTTAAGCGTTTCCAGATCCATTGATTCGGGTTCAAGCGAACCAAGGCGGATTCGTACATCGGCACTTTCACAGGCTGTCTTTATAGCGTCAGCGAACGAAAGTCCGTTGTCACTGCCGAATGACGACAGATTTATTCCGACAACAACAATTTCCTTGTAGCCGTTTGCCGCAAAAGCCTTTATTTCCTTGTCGATATATTCAAGCGAACACGAGCGTACTCTGCCTCTTGCGTAGGGGATAATACAGTATGAGCAGAATCTGTTACAGCCGTCCTCGATTTTAAGAAAAGCCCTTGTGCGTTCAACAAAATTGTCAACCGCAAGATTTTCGTAATCATCTTTTTTGGAGTATTCCTCAACGGAAGTAATCGGTTTTCTGTCGGCAAAATACTGCGACAAAATGGGAACAATATCCGAGCGACGCTTGTTGCCAAGTACAATGTCAACCTCAGGCAGCTTTTTATCGGGGAAAGCCTGTGCCATACAGCCGGTAAGCACGATAACTGTTTCAGGATTTTCACGGCGTATGCGGTGTATGAGCTTTACGGCTTTTTGTTCGCTTGCCGCCGTTACTGCACACGAATTTATGATTGTAACATCAGCGTTTTCGTTTTCGCCGACAATTTCGTATCCGTTTTTGCTGAGATTGCTGAACATAGCCTGTGTTTCAAATTGATTGACCTTGCAGCCGAGCGTCAGAATTTTTACTTTCATAATCTTTTCCTTTCAGATAATATGTAATTCGTAATGAAAATAATTGTCAAATTTTATAAAATATATATCAATAGACAAAAAAGAAATTTTAATACAATAATAATAGAGTTTTTACTCAATTACAGTTGACCTTACAGAAAAATGTTGCTAAAATTATAACATAATTTATATCTGCTTTACAGATTATAATAACAAATTAACTGTGGGGTGCTTAGTATGTATTCAAAAGAAATTTTTCTTAATGACTTAGAACATGTAAAACAATTTGTAGCGGTTACCTCAAAATACGATAAACTGCCTATCAATCTTGTTTCGGGAATATACATTATTGACGCACATTCTCTTATCGGAATAATAAGCCTTGATATTTCAAAGCCGATTGAGCTTCAAGTACCGTCTGACAACATACCCGAGAGCTTTTATGAGGACATAAAGCCTTTTCTTTCAAATAACCACAATCAGAACTGATTTTACGGGACGCAGAAATGCGTCCCTTTTTGTTATTTAATTATCGGCAGTTTCCGAAAGCTGTTCCCACTCAGAATACATACTGTCGAGCATAGATTGTGTTTCGTTGATTTTGTTCGTGGTATCAAGTATCTTTTCGTAGTCGCTTGAAATTTCGGGTGAGTTAAGCTGTGAGTTAAGCGTTGACAGCAAGTCCTCTTTTTCGGCGATTTCCGTTTCAAGTTTAACAAGTCTTGCCCGTGCTTTTCGGCGGAGTGCGTCACGCTCTTTTTTGTTTTTGTATTCTGTCTGTTTTTCCTGACGGGGCTCGGCGGATTTTTCGGGCTGTTTAAACGGCTCAAATTTACTGAGAAAATCGTCATAATTTCCCTCGAATTTTTCAATGCCGTTTGGTGTGAGATAAAATATCTTATCAGCAAGACTGTTTATAAGATAGCGGTCGTGCGATACAATAAGAAGCGTACCCTCGTAATCTTTCAAAGCCTCCTGCAAAGCCTCACACGAATTTATGTCAAGATGATTTGTCGGCTCGTCAAGCAGAAGAAAATTAGAACCCGACAGCATAAGCTCACTTAACAGTACCCTTGCACGTTCGCCGCCGCTGAGAGTAGAAAGCGTCTTGAACACATCATCGTTTTTAAAAAGAAATCTTGCAAGCGTACTTCGTATTTCGGTGTTGGTCATAGCGGGATATTTGTCAGATAATTCCTCAAAAACCGTTTTTCCGCTGTCCATACCCTGTTGTATCTGGTCGTAATATCCGATTTTAACGCCCTCGCCGAAATGTATCCTACCGCTGTTGGACTGATATTTTCCAAGAAGTGTTTTCAGCAGAGAGGTTTTTCCACAGCCGTTAGGTCCCAGTATAAATATTCTTTCGCCACGATGTATTTCCATTGATACATTTTCAAACAGCGGCAGACTGTCAAAGCATAAAGAAAGATTTGAAACATCAAGCACATCTTCGCCGCTTTGTTCCTTGATTCCGAGATTGAATTTTATCGCAGACGGGGCAGAGTCGGGCTTTTCAAGATTGCTTTTCAGACGGTCAATGA
Source organism: Acutalibacteraceae bacterium (assembly GCA_051880775.1). Classification (GTDB taxonomy): domain Bacteria; phylum Bacillota; class Clostridia; order Oscillospirales; family Acutalibacteraceae; genus UBA1213. The sequence continues at coordinate 1,160 of JBJEOP010000047.1, read as the reverse complement.
CTTTTTGCTTGCTTTCGGCGGTTTTGATATTCTTTTCTCTGTTCCAGCGGTGCTGTTGCTCAACAATTCCTTCAAGGCGTTCTATCTCTTTCATTGTGTTGTCATAGACTCTTTGCACAGAAAGCTGATGTTCAGCCTTTTGCGGAAGATATGTTGAATAGTTGCCCTTGTAGGCTGTCATTTTTTTGTTTTCGAGTTCAAAGGTTCTGTTGGTAGTTTTGTCAAGAAAATATCTGTCGTGAGATATTACAATATATGCACAGCCTGAATTTATAAGATATTCTTCAAGCCATTCAACAGCGTGTGTGTCGAGGTGGTTTGTCGGTTCGTCGAGCAAGAGAAAATTCGCACCGCATAAAAGCAGCTTTGCAAGCTGTAATTTTGCACGCTGTCCGCCGCTGAGGGAGCTTATCGGCAAAGCCATTTGATTATCGTCAAAGCCAAGTCCTAAAAGTGCCGACCTTGCTCTTGCACGACAGGTAAGTCCGCCTTTTCGTGTAAATTCATCGTGTAAAAACGCCTGACGTTCAACCATTTCATCAAGATTTCCGCTTTTTGAGTTGATTCTTGCATTAAGCATATCAAGCTCATTTTCCATATCAATAAGGTCATCAAAAACCGTCATAACCTCATCATAAGCCGAGCGTTCAAGGTTTCTGCACACATGCTGTTCCATATATCCGACAACGGTGTTTTTATTTATAATAATTGAACCGCCTGATGGTGTATATTCACCTGTAAGAAGCTTGAACAGGGTTGTTTTACCACAGCCGTTCACACCGATAAGACCGATACGGTCACCGCTCTGAACCTCAAAATTCATATTGTCAAAAAGCAGATTTTCACCGAAATCCATCATAAGTCCGCTTACAGTAATAATTGCCATTTATTTCACCCGTCATAATTTTTCATTTTTAAATATAATATCATTTATCCGACTTTTTTTCAAGCGTATGAAAAAATGCAAAAAATAAATACAGCGGCTTGACACAAGTCACAAAACGCTGTATAATAAAAATACAAGGTGGACTACCGGATAAACGGTTAGCCCCTATATGTTTGGTTAAGAAATAACCGCACACTTAGGCACTGGGCGGTTATTTCTTTTTGTTATTGAAAATGTTCACGCAAAGACCGATAACTCCGATAATCACTAATGT
>JBJEOP010000046.1:0-14294 GCA_051880775.1 Acutalibacteraceae bacterium | reverse complement strand
ATACGCTCGAAGAAGTTGTTGCAAGAAATTATCTTGTGGGCGAAAGACCTGATGTAATTCTTAATATTATTGACGGCACTAACCTTGAAAGAAACCTTTATCTTACAACACAGCTTATTGAACTCGGAATACCGGTTGTTGCTGCAATAAATATGATGGATATTGTCCATAAAAACGGCGATAAAATAGATACCGATATTCTCGCAAAACAGCTTGGCTGTAAGGTTGTCGAAATATCCGCACTGAAAAACAAAGGCGTTATGGAAGCGGCAGAAACGGCAGTCAAAGCCGCAGAAGAAGAAAAAACAGCCCCTCAGCATACTTTCAGCGGAGCTGTTGAACACGCAATCGTACATATAGAAGAAGCCGCTGTTCACAATATGCCTGAGGAACAGCAGAGATGGTATGCAATCAAAATATTTGAGCGTGACGATAAGGTTCTTGAACAGCTTAAAATTGATAAACAGGTTCTTGAACATATCGAAAAGGATATTAAAGCCGCCGAAGACGAGCTTGACGATGATGCCGAAAGCATAATAACAAACGAAAGATATGTATATATTGCCTCAGTTATCAAAGCCTGTTACAAGAAAAAGAATAAAGGAAAGCTTACACTTTCCGATAAAATTGATAAGGTTGTAACAAATCGCTGGGCGGCACTTCCGATTTTTGCACTTGTTATGTTTATAGTATATTATCTGTCAGTAAGTACCGTCGGAACGGCGGCAACGGACTGGGCAAATGACGGTGTGTTCGGTGACGGCTGGCATCTGTTCGGAATAGGAACATCTGCTTATGAAGAAACGTGTGAGTCTTACGCAGAGCCTGCGGCAGAAATTGAAGCGTTCATCAAAGCCGCAGAAGAACAGGGTGCAGTTGACGAAGAAAAGTCAACAGATGAACAAACCGTTCTTATCGAAGAGAAAGCAGAGAATATTAAAACAACGGCTTATCTTTATGATGATGACGGTAATGTTGAAGAAACACTTCCTGTTGATTATGAAACATATCTCAAAGCGTCCGAAATTGAAGAACCCAATCCCGCAAATTACGGTATATGGATTCCCGGTATTCCGCCGCTTATTAAAAACCTGCTTGAAAGCATAAATTGTGCTGACTGGCTGCAAGGACTTATCCTTGACGGCATTGTCGGCGGCGTCGGTGCCGTACTCGGATTTGTTCCTCAGATGCTTGTTCTGTTCTTTTTGCTTGCGTTCCTTGCAGGCTGCGGATATATGTCAAGAATTGCGTTTGTGCTTGACAGAATTTTCAGAAAGTTCGGGCTTTCGGGCAAATCCTTCATCCCTATGCTTATCGGCACAGGCTGCGGTGTACCGGGAATTATGGCGTCACGAACCATCGAAAACGAGCGTGACCGCCGTATGACAATTTTGACAACGACATTTATCCCGTGCAGTGCAAAACTTCCCATTATTGCACTTATTGCCGGTGCATTATTCGGGGGAGCATGGTGGATAGCACCGAGTGCATATTTTGTCGGAATTGCCGCAATAATTGTTTCGGGCATTATGCTCAAAAAGACAAAGATGTTTTCAGGAGAGCCGGCAGCTTTCGTAATGGAGCTTCCCGCTTATCATCTTCCGACAATCGACAGTCTTTTGCGTTCAATGTGGGAGCGTTCGTGGTCGTTCATAAAGAAGGCAGGTACAATAATTCTTCTTGCAACAATTCTTGTATGGTTTACATCAAACTTTGGCTGGTCAGACGGGCAGTTTGGAATGGTTGATATGTCCGAAAGTATTCTTGCGGCAATCGGTTCAGCTATTGCGTGGATATTTGTTCCGCTCGGCTGGGGTAACTGGCAGTCGGCAGTAGCCGCAGTTACAGGTCTTATTGCAAAAGAAAATGTTGTAGGTACATTCGGCGTTCTGTTCGGCGGATTTGACGAAGTTGCCGAAAACGGCTGGCAGGTCTGGACAAATATGCAGTCGTCATTCACACCGCTTTCAGCATATTCATTCCTTGTATTCAACCTTCTTTGTGCACCGTGCTTTGCAGCTATCGGAGCCATCAGGCGTGAAATGAACAGTGCAAAATGGACTTGGTTTGCAATCGGCTATCAGTGCATATTTGCTTATGCGGTTTCACTTGTAATTTATCAGCTTGGTATGCTGTTTACAGGTCAGGGAAATGTCATAGGTTCAATCGCAGCATTTTTGACAGTAATATTCATAATTTTTATGCTTTTTAAACCTTATAAAGAATCAGAAACGCTTAGATTAAAATCAAAAAGACTGTCACAGTCCCAAACATAATTTAAAAGGAGAAATTAACAATGCTTTCGTGGATTATATCCAATCTTTCAACTATACTGATAAGCTTGGTTCTTCTGATTATAGTAGCGGCGATTATTGTCGTTATGGTAAAAAACAAAAAGAGGGGAAAAAGCTCGTGCGGATGTAGCTGTTCCTCCTGTGCTATGTGCGACAAGTGCCACAATAAAAAATAAGTTATTTTAAGATAAATCCTCATCAAAGCAAAACACCTGTTACACGAAAGGTAACGGGTGTTTTGTGCTTTAAAATTCAGAATTATTTATGCTTTTTCCGTCTGTATAAAACAAGCGACATACCAATAACAGCAATAACGGCTATTACCGGACAGCCTGCAATTATCCATACAGCAGAATTTGTGCTTGTGTCGGATATTTCCTGTTTGTTTTCTGAACTGTTGAATAAATCAGTAGAGCCTGATGTAATTTCGGAAGCTTCCGATACTTCTGAAACACTGTTTAATGATGACTGTGTTTTGCTGTCGTCTGCCTGAGAAATTCCCATTTCATTTTCAATCAGTTCTGCAATAACAGAATGACCTTTTTTGTTGGGGTGAATATCCATTGACATAATATTTGTCAATTCGGCAGATTTACCTTTAAAAGCCTTTTCAACGTCAACGATAAAAAGTTTTCCGGAATTTTTTTCGGCTGATTTTTTTATTATATCATTAAGCATAGATACGGTTTTTTCAGATACATCATACACGTCTTTCAACATCGGAATTGCGTCAAAAGGATTGTATAAAGTCAGCAAACAGACATTGACAGACGGATTTGCACGATATATTTCATTAAGTATGGAATCAAGATTTTCTCCGAAATTTTCACAGGCTGTCCTGTATGTATTTTCAGCAGTTTCGTTTGTACATTCGCTTTTGATTTTTTTCATAATTGTTCCGTCGGCGTCAACAGCCGCAATACCTGCAAGAGAGCGTATAACCCCGGAATAAGAAGATGTATCAACGCTTATTCCGTATGAGTCAAGCACCTCCGACTGAGAATTTATCGCCTGACCAATGACATCTCGGAGTGTATGAAGCAAATCGTTTCCGCCGACCGACAGTATAACAGTATCGGCAGACGGTAAATATTCATCGCTTATATCCGACACACGCTTGTCAACATCATAACTGTCAGCACCGTTTACGGCAAGGTTAAAATAATTTTCCCCGTACACAAGACCGCATTTATCGGCAATGATGTTTGCAAAGCTGTCCTGTGCATTTTCGGGACTTTGGTATGTGTAGTTTTCAAGACCGTATCCGCTTGCAATAGAATCACCTAAAATCAGTATATTTTTCGGTTTTTGAGCATTAACACTCAATGAAACTGACATAAGTATAACTGTAATCAAAAAAGCTGAAACTGTTTTTTTCACATAAACACTTCTTTCTTTATAAAAACGGCAGAAAAGGTATTATACCGATTTCTGCCGTTTGTGTTTAATATTGTATTCAAAACTTAACTGAGAAAACCGTCAATTATTGTAGCCTCAGCCTCTTTTTCGGAAAGACCGAGAGTACGCAGCTTTAACAGCTGTTCTCCGGCAATTTTTCCGATAGCCGCCTCGTGAATGAGTGCGGCGTCGTTGTCGTGTGCGTGAAGCTCAGGTGCAGCGTCAACCTTGCCGTTGCCCGAAATAATTGCGTCACATTCCGAATGTCCCGTACAGGGTGCATTGCCGATTATAACTGAATGATAATCCTGATGTGAATCGTCTTTTGCAACTGAACGGGAAATAAGGTCAACACCCGAGTTCTTTCCGTTCAGTTCAACGACAAAGTCCGTTGACGCATTCTGATTTTTTTCGGTAAGTATTCTTTCACGAATCAGCAGCTTTGCTCCGCTTTCAAGCTTTGCACTTGTCTTTCGTAATGTACGGTCAACTCCGCCTATTTGTGCGGTATCCATTTCAAGAACCGAGTTTTCTTCAAGCTCAGCCTCAGTAACGGGGTCTATTGAGCGTATTCCCGTTCCGTGGCCTGTTCCGATATGCTTTTCGACATATTTTACCTTTGAACCCTTTTGCAGAAAGAAACGGTGAATACCGTTGTGACGGGCAGGCTCGCCGTTTTCCGTATGAACTCCGCAGCCGGCAACAATCACAACATCAGCATTTTCACCTACATAAAAATCGTTGTAAACAAGGTCGTTTTCGTTTCCGTGAGTAACGCAGGCAGGAATGGAAACGGTTTCACCCTTTGTGTTCGGTGCGATAATAATATCAAGACCGGGCTTGTCTGTTTTTGATTTTATTTGTATATTCCTGCTTGACTGACGGCCGGCACAGGTGCCGTCAACACGAAGATTATATGCACCCTCGAAGCTGCCGTTCCAGTCTGAAATTTGTTTTAAAAGATCCTTTGTTATATCGTTCATTTGAACATAGCCTCCTGTTTTGAGCAAGATGGAAGAACATCCTTGTTTGAGAGAATACCGTTAAGCATTTCATCAGCCGAACCCGACGCAGTAATTGTACCGTTTGCAACAACGGCAATTTCGTCGGCAATCTGCATAATTCTTTCCTGATGGGAAATAATTATCAGCGTACCTTTAAGGTTTTTCTTCATATCCTGAAATACCTTTATAAGATTTGTAAAGCTCCACAAATCAATTCCCGCCTCAGGTTCATCAAAGATAGTCAGCTTTGTATGTCTTGCAAGAACGCTTGCAATCTCAATACGCTTTATCTCACCGCCGGAAAGGGTAGAGTTTATCTCTCTGTCGATATATTCTCTTGCACAAAGTCCTACCTGACTGAGTATGTTGCATAATTCATTTTCCGACATTGTATTTCCCGATGCAAGCTCAATCAGCTTACGGACGGTAATGCCTTTGAATCTTACAGGCTGCTGAAACGCAAAGCTTACGCCCTTTTTTGCACGTTCCGTTATATCAAGACCTGTTATATCCTCGCCGTCAAGTATAATTTTGCCGCTGTTATTTGTATCAATTCCGGCAATAACCTTTGCAAGAGTGGTTTTTCCGCCGCCGTTGGGACCCGTAATAACCATTAGTTTACCGTCAGGTACAGTAAGGCTCAGGTCATTAAGAATCTGCGTTCCGTCAGGCGTATTCCACGAAATATGCTCTAATTGCAGCATTATATTCATCATCCTTTGTTTTTCAATTTTATTTTGGAACATCGTGTAATTAAAAATACGGCTTTTTTATTATGCCCTTATTTAACATATTATAACATATCAATGTAAATAAATCCAATTACATCTATACATTCTAACAGATATTTGTCTTTTCATCAATATCATATATGATTTTTACAAATTTATTTTATTTATACTTGAATTAAAGCACATAGAATTTTATACTGTAAACAAAAAGGTTTTTTGTTACTTTTAACAATGAGCATTAGATTTAATTTAAAAAATGTATAATAAGCTGTTTTTAATAAATTGATTTCTGTAAAATATTGTAAATATCACAGCGGAAATAGTAAAAACGCAAAAATAAAAGTCCAAAAAATTTCCGTAAAGTATGGTATAATTATTTTATTATGCACTATTATGCACTATTATGTACTATAATGTTAAAAAATTTTTTTGAAAGATAAAATATGGAGGAAATTTAATGACACAGAATTATATCAAATCGCCCGTAGAAATACGCTATGCCGATGAACTTGCGGCACTTCGCTCCGCCGATACAGGACGAAAACCTGAAAACTGGTGCTTGTCGCCGAAAGCCGTCCGTACTTTTATACTCGGCAGTAAAGAGCCTGTCGAATATAACGGACAGGAAATCATCATAGGCAAAAAGTTTTTCGGTAATGATTCACTTGTAGAAAGATGTATCATAACCCTTGCAGGAAACAGAGGGCTTATGCTTGTCGGAGATCCGGGAACGGCAAAAACAATGCTGTCCGAACTGCTGTCCGCCGCAATAAGCGGAACAAGCACAAATACAGTTCAGGGTACGGCAGGAACAACGGAAGATATGATTAAATACAGCTGGAACTATGCACTTCTTCTTGCAAAAGGTCCCGTAAAAGAGGCACTTGTGCCGTCGCCGCTTTATGTGGGAATGTCAAAGGGAATAATAACAAGATTTGAAGAAATAACCAGAACTCCTGCGGAAATTCAGGACAGCCTTATTTCCGTAATGAGCGATAAGGTCCTCAATATTCCTGAGCTTGAAGACGACGGACTGCTTTTTGCAAAGCCGGGATTTAATATTATAGGTACGGCAAATACCCGTGACAAGGGCGTAAATGAAATGTCAAGTGCATTAAAAAGACGATTTAACTTTGAAACGGTAAATCCCGTAAACGATGTAAGACTTGAAAAACAGATTATTATAAATGAGGTTGAACAGACGGCACTTGCAAACAAGATCGAAATGCCTGTTGATACAGATGTTGCCGAGCTTCTTGCCTCAACCTACCACGAGCTGCGTGAGGGAGTATCCGACACAGGAATAAAAATCGACAAGCCGTCAGCGGTAATGAGTACAGCAGAGGCAGTGTCGGTTTATTATCAGACCTTGTCAGATGCGTGGTACTATGAAGATAATAAACTCAGCCTTAGAAATCTGACGGAAAATCTCAACAATGCCGTATGCAAGGACTCAAAAGACGATCTTTCAAAGTTAAAGAGCTATTTTACTACCGTTGTTAAAGCTAAATCCGAAAAAGTTGGTGGAATATGGAAAGAATTTTACGAAACAAGGAAATATTTAAAATAATACCGTTTGATTATTCCGATAATATACTGTTTTTTCCGATAAGACACCACAGCCCTGCCTGTTCTTATCATCTGATGAACGCAATAAAAGAATACAAGCCAGACTGTATTCTCGTTGAAGGTCCGCAGAACGCAAACAGGCTTATTACCGTACTCACTGATGATAAAACGGAACTGCCTGTTGCATTCTATTATTTTTATAAGGATACAGCAAAATTAGTCAGTAAAGAAGAAAAGGACTATAAATGCTACTATCCGTTTCTTGACGCCTCACCTGAATATAATGCACTCAATTATGCTGTAAAGACAAACACTGAGTGCAGCTTTATTGATTTGCCTTACGGCGAAATACTTATAAATACCGCTGAAAATACAGGTATGCGTGAAGAAAAAGAAATTCAAAGCTACAATGATGACAGCTGTCTTTCGGAAAACGATTTTTTCAAAGCCTTATGCGAAAAAACAGGTATGCGTAATTTTGAAGAATTCTGGGAAAATTACTTTGAAATAGACGCTCTTTCATTGAGTACAGAGGACTTTGTTGCAAGAATGATGTCATACTGCTATCTTACAAGACAAGATACGCCCTGCGAAAATATGCAGAATGACGGTTGTATTGTCCGTGAGCAGTATATGGCAAAAAAAATAAAAGAATACTCCGAAAAATATAACCGTATCCTTGTTGTCACAGGCGGATTTCATACATACGGACTTTATACTCTTTTAAATTCGTCAGAAGCAATCCCTGAGATTACTGTTCATAATTTTGACGAAAAAACACAGAATGTCTTTGCAATGGCGTATTCTCTTGAAGCGGCGGACGCACTCAACGGATATGCGTCAGGTATGCAGAATCCCGGATTTTACAATAAAGTATGGAAATCCGTAAAAAACCAACAGAACATTTCGTCAGATGCTTATAATAATGCCGTACTTGAAACCTTGCTTGCGACGGCGAAAAAAGCCAACAAAGAAAATCTTCTGATAACAATGTCGGATATTTCGTCTGCCGTGACAATGTATGAAGGACTTGCACTTATTCGTAATAAAAAAGCGGCGGGACTGTATGAATTATATGACAGCGTACAGAGCTGTTTTGTCAAAGGCGAGCTTAATTTATCAAGCGAACTTCCGCTGAAAATACTTTCAAAAATCGCAACGGGTGACAAGATAGGAAAACTTTGTCCAAATTCCGAAAAAAGTCCGCTTATCCTTGATTTTGAAGATAACTGTCATAAATACGGTCTTAGAGCCGATACCGTTTTAGAACAGAAAATCGAGCTTGATATTTTTTCAAAACCGAAGCATATGAACATAAGCCGTTTCTTTTATCGTGTAAATTTCCTTAAAACGAATTTTGCAAAGCGAATAAAGGGTGCAGATGTTGTCAGCGGCACTGACCGCAGCCGTATAAGAGAACAGTGGAAATACAGCCGCAGTACAGAAACCGATTCGGCACTGATAGACGCCAATATATACGGTGCAACAATAGAAGAAGCGTGCAGAGTGGTGTCCGCAATACGCATTTCGTCAGAAACCAGCTGTTGTAATGCCTCAAAACTTTATGTTGAATGTTTCCTTATGAACATTGATATTTCCGAAAAATTCTATGACAGAATGAAGGACATTATCATAAATGACGGAGATTTCTTTTCAATCGGAAAAGGCATATATTATTTCAATATGCTTTTGTCATTAAAGAAACTTTATAATTCAGATGATGAAGTAATCAATTTCTTTCTTTCAAAATGCTTTCAGAAAATTCTCATAATGCTGCCGTCAATGATGAACATAAATCCCGACCGTTCACAAGAATGTATAAAAATCTGTAAAATGCTTTATACGCTTGTGTCGGGCGGTCTGTTCAAAAATGAATATGAAACTCTTTTTGAAACATTCAAAACAATGTCACAGGTACCAAATCCCGAACCGTCACTTTACGGTGCTGTTCTCGGACTTTTGTACGGAAATGACGTTTCCTATAAAACCGAAATAAGCAACGCTTTAAACGGCTATCTTTCGGGCAGTACGGAAATGCACAGACAGGGTGCGTCATTTATCCGTGGATTGTTTTATACTGCAAGGGATATTGTTCTGGTCGGAAATGAATTTATAAAGATGATTAACAGGCTTATTCAAAGTCTTTCTATTGACGATTTTATGGAAATTCTGCCCGAGTTTAAGCTTGCGTTCAGTTATTTTACACCGTCTGAAATAAACGATACAGCGGAAAAAGTAGCCGCCATTTATGACAAATCAGGAACGGATATAACAAAAAGCAGTGAATTTTATACAGAACTCTATGCGGAAGGTTCAAAGCTTGAAGAGGAAATCTGTGCCGAAATCCAAAAAATGCAGAGCGGAAAATTACAGGAGGATAACTGATGAATAACATTCGTGAAGATGAAGAAAATCTGAATAAGTGGCGGCTTATACTCGGAAAAGACGCTGCAAATCATATTGATTTTTACGGAGAATTTTCCGACAGCATTTCATATCAGGATATGGAGGAAACGCTTGACTATCTTTATTCTATGGAGTACGGCGACGATTTGCTGAGAAACGGCGGTCAGGGCGATTCAAGGCTTTATACTGCTGACTGGATAAACAAGGTACGCAGAATGTTCCCGAAAAAAACGGTTGAAATTCTCGAAAAACAGGCTCTTGAACATTTTAATTTAACGGAACTTCTCACAGACAAGGAAGTCCTTGAAAAAATGGAGCCTAATATGGATTTGCTCAAAACGATTATGGAATTTAAACATCTTATGAAAAATGATGTTGTTGATGAGGCAAAAAAACTTGTCAGAAAAATTGTTGATGAGCTTACCGAAAAAATGAATACCGACATTCGCAAGTCGCTTTTGGGTAAACTTAACCGCAATATGCCGTCAAACGTGAAATCAATGCGAAACCTTGACATAAAACGCACAATACACCGAAATCTGAAAAACTACGATATTGAAAATAACCGAATTGTGCTTAAAGACATATATTTCAGCAGCCGAACCCAAAAATACAACAAATGGAATATCATAATCGCTGTTGACGAAAGCGGTTCAATGCTTGAATCGGTTATTTACAGTGCGATTATGGCAGGAATTTTCGCAAAACTTCCTATGATTGATACAAAGCTTATTATATTCGACACAAACATTGTTGACCTCAGCGGATATGTTGATGACCCGGTTGAAGTGCTTATGGGAGTACAGCTCGGCGGCGGAACGGATATAGGCAAGGCTCTGTCATACTGTGAAACCCTTTGCAGTAATCCTCACAATACTATCTTTGTAACCGTAACAGACCTTTATGAGGGCGGAAATATCGGAACACTTCTGAGTACCTGTGCAGAGATAATAACAGGCGGCAGCAAGATGATTTTTCTCACAGCACTTGACGGAGAGGCTAATCCGGCATACGACAAAAATATCGGTCAGAAGCTTGCCGATATGGGAGCGTTTGTCGGAGCAATGACTCCTGAACAGCTTGGCGACTACATCGGAAAAATGATTAACTGATACTGTTTTTTAAAACTGAGGGTAAAATTGCGGGTGCAGGGGTATCATACCCCTGCCGAGGTCAAGGGCGAGCAGCCCTTGTGGGGTTTGGGGCAAAGCCCCGATATCCAGTATTATCTGTTTATTAAATTGATATTAGTATGATAACTGAAAGAAGTGAATTTATGCAGGAATTACAAAATGTACTCAGTGTAACAGATGATGATTATCTTGTTGCTCTTGCGAATAAAGGAATATTAAAGCGTTCATATAAAGACCTTGAAACCGCTGAAATTTCCGCAGAATATACTGACACCGCCGCAGAAGTAACGGTATCGGGCGAAAAATGCACAATCACCGTGCCTCTCGCTGAAAGTAAATGCACCTGTCCGTCAAGGAGCGTTTGCCGACATATAATAACATCAATTTTATGGCTGAAAAATAATTTAAGTGATAATATCAATTCTGACAGTGACGATAATCATCAAACAGAAAATACAGATGTAAAAATCCCTGATGAGCTGACAAACGAACTTTCGTCATTTCCGCTGCAATCAATTCAGAAAGCGATGAAAAAGCAGTATTATTCGGACTTTGTATATGATGCGGGAAAGGGAATACTGCCGGAAATAGAGGAAACATCTGTGCTTACGGTGAAATTTCCGAAAGAAGATATAACGGTCAGGCTTATTTCACCTTTGGAATATTCCACATGTACCTGTCACAGTCGGGAATTATGCAGACATAAAGCTGCGGCGATTCTTGCGTGGCAGTTAAAGCATAAAATCATTACACCTGAAATTATGCTGACAAAAGCTGAATCCACAACCCGTATAGATGTCAATAAAGTACATTCAGCCGCCGAAACAGTGAGAAATTTTCTTTTTGATATGCTGTCAAACGGACTTGTCAGACTGTCAGACGATATATCCGACAGAGCGGAATATGCATCGGCAATGTGTCACAATGCTCGTCTTGCGGATTGCGAAAGACTGATGCGTGAAATTGTAAACAGAATACAAAGCTACATAGACCACACGGCAGATTTCAATACTGATATACTGTTTTCAGTGATTATGGACTGCATTATTCTTCTTGAAAAAATACTCAAAACAGATGACCAAAAATTGCTTTCATCATATCTCGGTGAGTTTAAAAGCAACTATTCGTTGACGGATACACTTGAACTGATTCCTATGGCAAAAAGGAATTTTTCGTCAGCCTCAGGCTATGAGGGAACGGTTTACTATTTTCTGAATAAAGATAAAAACGGTCACTATCCTTTTTTGTCATATTCATATATTATGCCGAAATATTATGGTTCATCAAGACGTAGCAAACGTTATTCTGCACCGTGGGGACTTAGTGGTGAAATGGACAATATTATGGAGCGTGAACTCCTACTTAAAAATCCGAAATTATCGGGAAACAAAATTTCATCATCAAATGATACAAAGGCTGATATGCTCAAAAAAGTAAATCTCAATCAGCCAATCGTATATAACCGCATATATACCGATTTTGAAAAAATGCTGTATGAGGTTTTCAGAAACGAAATATTTTCCGACATTGAAAAACTTGTTCTTGTTGCCCCGAAAAGATGTGTCAGTTCAAAATCCGACACAATAACCCAATCACATCAAATTGTTATTGAAGACTATTGCGGTCATTATCTGACAATAAAGACAAAATATAAAAGCGACAGCAAGGATTTCTTTGCCCTTTTACAGCGAATAGGCGATACTATGCAGGAAAATCCTGACCGACAGTATGTTATTTTTGCGAATACATATATCCAGAACGGTCATTGTTATCTTTACCCGATAGCAATTTATGACCACATTGACATTCCACGAAATATGACAGCGGAAAAACCAGAAATAACTTTCAAGCCGTCAGAAACAATGTCAGCATTGTCAAAGCTGATGTTTGAAATAAGGTCAGTATTATGCGACATAATACAGTGCGGTATAAATTCATTCGACCTTTACGAACAGATAAACGACTATTCAGCCGAATGTAAAAAGTCAGGTCTTATCGTGCTTGGCGGCAAGCTGAAAAAAGCGTATGAACTGTTCAAAGCGAAAAATCACACATACGACAACGACAATACCGACATAATAAACATTCTTACCGAAATATATACATATCTTTCGATAGGAATACAGAAAACAGAGATAAAACAGGCAAATAATAATTTATATGAGGAGAATTGAAAATGGATTTACTTAACAACAAGTCAGCAGACAAAAACAGCAGAATGAATGCGGAAATACTGAACATTCTCGGCGAAATGAATATTTTGCCGGACAATATGAAAATTGCGGAGCAGTTTTTTACTTTTGATGAAGAACTTGATATAGAACTCCTGAAAAAATTAAAATTTCAGGATATGTCATCACTCAATAATTACAATAAGTCAAGGGATTTTATCCATAAATTCAAGGAAAGCTGTGAATACAGTGACAGGTATATACTTTTCCTTAACCAGCTTGGCTATAACACAATATATAATCTGTTTGATTATAATTTCACAGGTGAGTATATTCGGTTAGAAAGCAAAATTAAAAAAATTCTTGACCATGCACTCGCAAGGCGATATACCGACGATGAAATAATATCGGTTATAGCTGCATTAATTGCAGAAGGAGATCGTGCAGCCGACTACTCAAATCGTCTTTATGATTTAGCAAAAGAAAATCCGCTGGCAGTGTTAAAAGCCGGAAGGTATTATTGTCACGGACAATATGCCAATGCGTCATTAAAGCTTTATTCAATGGCACTTGCATATATTGAACCGATTAACAAAGTTACAGATGACAACAAAGAACTCAAAGAATGTGTTGATTATGCCTGCACAATAATATATGATGTATCGAAAGGAAGTAAATCCGACTGGAAAAACGAAAATGTTTTGAAGTTGCTTGGCTCGGTATGCTTTATGTCGTTTCTCCACAGCAAAAAAATCGAAAAAATTCTTAAAGATATAGCCGTTACAAATAAAAAATACTTTCTTGACGCTGTATTGAAAGCTGTCCCGACTGTCTATTTTGAAAAAAATACGGATAAATTCTTTGAACTTCTGAATCTTGACAAAAATCCGTCGCTTATTTCCGAATGTTTATATCACGTTGTTGTTAAACTTGAAAATTATTCTTCACCTTTAACAAATAACAAAAAAATCTTCCTTGCATGTATTGCAAAGAAATATCCCGAAGAATATATAGAAACAATGCGTGCAAGAAGTATAATGATTGATGGCAAGCCCTGTGATAATGATGCGATTTATTCGTATAATTACCTGTATGACATTCTTAAAGCCAACAATCCTGACTCTGTAACAAAATACAATGTCGATATTGATGCTGATATGCTTAAAATGATTATTGAAGATGAGCTGTGCTGGACAGACTGTAAAACAGAAGTAGAGGAATATCTTTCAGGCAAATGTGATGTTTCGGTTCTTGAACAGGTGTCGGATAAATTGAGCAGTAGCCCCACAAATGTAAACAATTCCTGGCAGAAAATGAATAATCACAGAAAACATCTGGATTATCTGGCATTCAATAATTATGACTTTAAAAAACGCTTTATTACCCTTAAAATGTACCAAAACGACTTTACAACAATAAGAAACTGGTTTTACAGAACTGACAAAAAAGTATCATTTACGGAAATTGCAAACATACTTATTTCCGAAAAAATGCCTGTATCAGTCCGTTTTTCATCTTATGAAAACTTTACAACAAATTCATATTTTACTGACCAGCAAAAAATAGAGGAAGAAGAACAGCTTTCAAC
>JBJEOP010000045.1:0-14515 GCA_051880775.1 Acutalibacteraceae bacterium | reverse complement strand
AACTGGCAGTTTTCGGGCGTACAGCCTGTTACGGTAACTGACACCGAGTCCGAAACTGCAAAACAGCTCGGGCAGACCACTTATGTAAACACTGAAATATCAAATTCATCGGATATTTCGGAAACAACAGCTGAGGAGTCATCAGTTGCCGCAAATACATCAGCCACAGGCTCAGCACTTTCAAGAGAACAGCAGGAATATTTTGCAAATGAAAGAATAAACCGTTCTCAGTCACAGGAAAAAGCAATAGAATCACTTTCGGATATAATTGAATCAGCCTCATCATCAGAAACCGCAAAGCAGGATGCAGTTAAATCAGCGGAAAAGTTAGCCCTTGCAATAAAGGCTGAAAGCAACATTGAAAGCGAAATCAAAACAAAAGGCTTTTCAGATTGCCTTGTATCAATAAATAACGACTCGTGCAGTGTTATTGTTCCGAAAGGAAAGCTTGATGACGCCGTTGCAATAAGCATAAAAGATATTGTGGGCAGACAGGGAGGGATAGACTATGATAAAATTACTATTTCGGAAATTTAAGGAGCGAAAGAAAAAAGGTTTTTTTAAGCCGGTGCAGAGTGATTTTTCAGATGAATATATAAACAGACTTCTTGAATTATATATGTGCTGATTAACACGGGCGGTAATATTCCGCCCTTGTTTTGTTATGTAAAAAATTAACAAAGGTAAATTTGACTTTTTTGCTTGAATTTTCTGTTTTTTAATTGTACTATATAAATATCGGGCAAATTTTTGGAAATGTTCAAAATCTTAATTTTGTTAAAAACCGGCAGTCAAAGAAAATTTGTTCATTTTAATAAATAAAAATATGGAGGTTATACTCTTGAACCTTGTAAAAAGAATATTTTCGATAATGATGTGCGGAATGATTGCCATATCAGCCGCTGCATTAGTACCGCATAATTCACTTGAAGCGGAGGCGGCAACGTTTTCCGATGTTAATGCCTCGTCTGTATTTGTAAAACAGCAGAAGTCCGATACCTGTACCCTTGCTTCAAATGTAATGCTTTTACGCAGAACAGCACTTATGCGTGGAGATTCAGACTGGTCATCAATTACCGAGAGTGCCTGCCGTCCAACGCTGTGGTGCGAAGGCGTAGGAATGTACCATAACTATACATATAAAAACATTACAGTTTCATACCAGTATATTTCAGGTTCTGTTACAACAACGCTTATCAACGCACTCAAAGAACATCCCGAGGGAATAGTAGTGTACGATTATGACTATCCTCACGCAATACTTCTCACCGATTATACAGACGGAGTATTTTATTGTGCCGACCCTGCAAACAATGTTCCGTCAGGAAGAATTAAAGCGTCACAGGCACTTATAAGTCTTTCAAATGTTGACACATATTGGTATGTATCAAGCCCTGATGTGTCTTTCAGCGGTTCATCAAACGGCGGAAGTAACAGCGGTGATAATTCCGGCGGTTCGTCAAGTGTCAATGAAAAGTGGAAAATCACATCAAGCAACGGTGTTAATATGCGTTCAGGTGCCGGAACATCATACATCATAGTAGGTGCTGTTCCGTATAATGCAACTGTTACAGTAACAAAGAAAACATCATCGGGCGGCTATACCTGGGGATATACAACATACGGCGGCACAAGCGGCTGGATAGCACTTGACTATGCCTCAAAGGTTGCTTCAACAGCACTTACCAACAACTCGACAATAAGTAAGACAACAATAAATAACGGTGACTCAATAACTCTGAAAGCCTCTGCAACAGGCGGCACATCACCATATCAATATGCTTTTACAGTGAAACATTCCACAGCAAGCAGCTGGACAACCGTCAAATCCTATAACACAACCGCAACCAAAACATGGACTCCTGCAAAAACAGGAACATATGAGGTCTGTGCAAAGGTAAAGGACTCAAATGGTACAGAAGTTAAAAAATTCTTTACTCTGACCGTAAAAGAGGCATCATTCACAAACAATTCAACAATCAGCAAAACAACAATAACACAAGGAAGTCCGATAACGATTAACGTGTCGGCATCCGGCGGAACCTCACCATATAAATACGCAGTAACGGTCAGACATTCCACTGCAAGCAGCTGGTCGGTAGTTAAAGCATACAATACAACTTCAACTGTAACCTGGAATCCTGCAAAAACAGGAATATATGAGGTATGTGCAAAGGTAAAGGATTCAAATGGTACAGAGGTTAAAAAATTCTTTACTCTTACAGTAAATGAAAATAAAAACGCTCCGCAAAACAATTCGACAATCAGCAAAACAACAATAAATAAAGGTGACTCAATAACTCTGAAAGCCTCTGCAACAGGCGGCACATCACCTTATCAATATGCTTTTACGGTAAAACATTCAACAGAAAGCAACTGGACAACAATTAAAGCCTATAACACAACTGCTACAAAAACATGGACTCCTGCAAAAACAGGAATATATGAGGTATGTGCAAAGGTGAAGGACGCAAACGGTACAGAAGTTAAAAAATTCTTTACTCTTACCGTAAAATAAAACCGAATAATCAAAAAAAGCACAGACATTTTGCAACGAATGTCTGTGCTTTTAAATATCTCAGTGAAAATTATTTTTCTGAAATAAGCTTGTTGAGTTCCTCCATAAAGGAGTGAATATCCTTGAACTGTCTGTAAACGGAGGCAAAGCGTACATAGGCAACCTCGTCAATATTTTTAAGAACCTCCATAGTATATTCTCCGACAACCTTGGAAGAAACTTCCCTTTCCATAGTATTCTGTATTTTTGCCTCGACCTTGTCAACTATATTGTCAATTTCGTCGAGAGAAATCGGACGCTTTTCACAGGCACGAACAATCCCGTTTGTGAGCTTTTCACGGTTGTAGGGTTCACGGGAGTTGTCACGCTTTATTATCATAACAGGCGTTGTTTCAATTACCTCATAGGTTGTAAAGCGTTTTGTGCAGTTAAGACATTCACGGCGGCGTCTTATGCGTTCTCCCTCGTCGGTAGGGCGTGAATCTACAACCTTGCTTTCTTCACAACCGCAATAAGGACATTTCATTTGTTTTTCCTCCTGTCAAAAGTTTAATATATTTGAGTGTGTTTATCGGCAGAATTGTTTTAAAAAATCGTATGATTTTCTTAGTTCGGGTATTTTATCAAAGCTGAATCTGTAAACCTCAATAATTATATCACCGTCATAACCGACGCTGTTTATACACTTAAAAAAGCCTTCAAAATCAAAACAGCCTTTTCCCGGAAGTACGCATTTATTTTCGCTTGAAAAATCATTTATGTGTATATGTCTGAGCCTTTTTCCCATAGCGTCTATCATTTCATAAGGGCTTATTTCCACTTTAAGTGCCTGCTTGATGTCAAATACAAATTTGGCACTGTCAGGAATTGCCTTGGACATATTTTTGATAAATTCAGGACTGTTGCTTCTGAACAGATTTACATTTTCCTGCAAAAGCTCTACACCGTACTGTTTTGCTCTTTGGGATAATATCCGGAACCGTTCAAAATATGTACTGTCGGTCAGTGACGACTTAAAATCACTTCTCAGACCGTGCAGAATGACCTTGTCGGCACCCAGACGCTTTGCTGTGTGAAAATATCTTTCGTAAAGATTTACACCGTCAATAAAACGCCGTTCGTAATTTGAAAATAAAAGGTAAGATTCATAACCGGAGGTAAAAGGGTGCACAGAGATGACTTTTGCATTATGAGAGTCAAGAATATATTTGATTTTGTCTATATAGTCATCTTCAAGCTCTGAAAAAGTATTAAAGAAAATTTCAAACAGGTTAAATCCTTCTTCTGTCAGCACGGAAATACATTCTTCCGTCAGCATAGGGTAAAGGCAGCCTGTGGAAATTCCGATGTTCATTTTTGCCTCCGTTTTGACCGAAAATAAACGAAAAACTATTTTCAGCCGCTGATTTTTGTACTTATAGTATTTTCATTTTATATCTTTTTTGCTCATAAGTCAAATAAAATATCAATATTTTGCAAAAATGAATATCAGGTTATAATTTTATTATTTATAAAAGAAAAACAGACAAAAATTCATTATAAGTTTTTAATAAAAAATGCTTGACAAGTAATATATTTTAGTGTATTATATAAATAGTTCTTAAAGGAGGATGATGACAATGCAGCTTAAAGGCTCTAAAACCGAACAAAATCTTCGTACCGCTTTCAGCGGTGAATCGGAGGCAAGAAATAAATATACTTACTTTGCGTCACAGGCAAAAAAAGAGGGTTATGTTCAGATTTCCGAACTCTTTCTTGAAACGGCAAATAACGAAAAAGAACACGCAAAGATATGGTTCAAGCTTCTTGAAGGTATAGGCACTACAGCCGAAAACCTTAAAAGTGCCGCTAACGGTGAAAACTATGAATGGACAGATATGTACCTGAGATTTGCCGACGAGGCAAGGGCAGAGGGTTTTAACGAGATTGCAGACCTTTTTGCCGCAGTGGGTGAGATTGAAAAGGAACACGAACAGCGTTATCTTGCACTTCTTGACAGCGTTGAAAACCGACAGGTATTTATCAAGGACGAAATTGTAATCTGGCAGTGCTCTAACTGCGGACACGTTGTTGTCGGCAAAAAAGCTCCTGATGTATGTCCTGTATGTTCGCATCCTCAGGGATACTTCCGTATGAAAGCGGATAACTATTGATTATTTCCTCAATTTTGATATATTCTATTTCTTTTGATTACTCCTTTTTTCTTTCCTTTTTCCTTTTTTCTTTTTATTTCTTAAAAGCAAAGGCACAGAGATTTTTAAAGTCCCTGTGCTTTTGCTTTTTGTGTTATTTTTGTATTGTATAAAATTATATTTTATGATAAACTATAATTAAATAGTTATATGAACGGCTATTGTTTTGCTTTCGGTTTTTAAAAACCGAAAAATAAAATTAAGAAACGGGGAAGTTTATCTATGCTTACAGATATTGAAATTGCACAGCAGGCTCAGCCTGAACCGATTGCGAAAATTGCCGAAAAACTCGGAATTACCGAAGATGAACTTGAATTTTACGGCAAATACAAGGCAAAACTCAGTGAAGAGCTTTTCTCAAAAACTGCCGATAACAATGACGGCAAACTCATTCTTGTAACAGCAATCAATCCTACACCTGCCGGTGAGGGCAAAACAACAACATCAGTAGGACTCAGCGACGCTCTCTCAAAAATCGGCAAAAAAACCGTAGTGGCACTCCGTGAACCGTCACTCGGTCCTGTTTTCGGAATAAAAGGCGGTGCAGCCGGCGGCGGATACGCTCAGGTTATTCCTATGGAGGATATAAATCTCCATTTTACAGGCGATATGCACGCAATAACATCAGCAAACAATCTCCTTTGTGCAATGCTTGATAACCACATTCAGCAGGGAAATGCACTTAATATTGATGTTAAAAGAATACACATCAAGCGTTGCCTTGATATGAACGACAGAGAACTCAGAAGTATTGTAGCAGGTCTTGGCGGAAGAATGAACGGCGTTCCCCGTGAGGACGGATTTATCATAACCGTTGCAAGTGAGGTTATGGCTATTTTGTGTCTTGCCGCAAGCCTTGACGACCTCAAAGAAAGACTCGGAAATATCCTCGTTGCATACTCAACAGACGGTAATCCGATTTATGCAAAGGACATCAAAGCAAACGGTGCTATGGCGGCACTCCTCAAAGACGCTATAAAGCCTAATCTTGTTCAGACTCTTGAAGGCACACCGGCACTTATGCACGGCGGACCCTTTGCAAATATCGCACATGGCTGTAACTCTGTAAGGGCAACAAAGCTCGGACTTAAACTTGCCGATTATTGTGTAACAGAGGCAGGTTTCGGTTCTGACCTCGGGGCAGAGAAGTTCTTTGACATCAAGTGCCGCAAGGCAGGGCTTAAACCGTCTGCGGTTGTTCTCGTTGCGACGGTTCGTGCATTGAAATATAACGGCGGCGTTCCAAAAGCAGAGCTTGAAAACGAAAATCTCGATGCACTCGAAAAAGGTATAGTAAACCTCGGTGCACACATCAATAATATGCACAAATTCGGTGTGCCTGTTGTTGTTGCAATCAACCGTTTCGGAGCAGATACAGACGCAGAGCTTGAATATATCGAAAATTACTGTAAAGAACTCGGTGCTGATTTTGCACTTTCAGAGGTATTCGCAAAGGGTGGAAACGGTGCAATCGAGCTTGCACAAAAGGTTGTTGCCGCAGCCGAAAAGCCGTCGCAGTTCAAGGTTCTTTATTCTGAGGAAATTCCGCTTAAAGACAAAATCAAAACAATAGCAACACAGATTTACGGTGCTGATAATGTAGAATACACAACAGCCGCAGAGAAAGCATTAACAGAACTGGAAAAACTCGATACTGCAAAGCTTCCTGTATGCGTTGCAAAAACACAGTATTCGCTTTCTGATGACCCGAAACTTCTTGGTCGCCCTGAACACTTCAAAATTACCGTAAGAGATTTACAGCTTTCAAACGGTGCAGGTTTTGTTGTTGTTTATACAGGCAACATTATGACAATGCCGGGACTTCCGAAAGTTCCTGCCGCAGAAAAAATTGATGTAGATTCAAACGGCAAAATTACAGGACTTTTCTAAGATTGAAAGGGTTTTTATATTGCAGAAATTTTTGAGCAAATCACCGCAGGAAACCGAACAGATAGCCGAAAAACTGTCACAGACGCTCAGCGGCACAGAGGTTATTGCGATGTTCGGCGGACTCGGTGCAGGCAAAACGGCATTCACCCGTGGACTTGCACGGGGACTGGAAATAGAGGACGGCGTTTCAAGTCCGACTTTTGCACTTGTAAACGAGTATGAGGGAAAATTCACCGTATATCATTTTGATATGTACCGTGTTTCGACCTGGGACGACCTTTATTCAACAGGATTTTTCGACTATATCGACAACGGTGTAATGATAATCGAGTGGAGCGAAAATATCGAGGAATTTCTCCCCGAAAATCATATAACAATAACAATAAATCACATATCTGAAAACGAGCGTGAAATAATAATCGAGGGGGCGAAAGAAATATGAAAATTCTTGCAGTAGATACAACAGCGTCCCCTGTTTCAGTGGCAATACTTAATGACGGTTTTCTGGCGGGAGAGTTTTTTCTGAATACAAAAACCACTCACAGCCAGACGCTTATGCCGCTTGTCGATACAATACTCAAAACTACAGGAACAGACATTAAAGATATTGATGTTTTTGCGGTTAATGCAGGACCGGGTTCGTTTACGGGAGTACGTATAGGCGTATCGTCAGTCAAAGGAATGTCAATGCCGTTTGATACAAAATGTGCGTCAGTTTCAACGCTTGAATCAATGGCGTATTGTATGCCTTATACCGACGGAATTGTATGTTCTGTTATGGACGCAAGGTGCAGTCAGGTATATAATGCACTTTTCAGACTTTCGGACGGACAGATAATTCGTTTGACGGAGGACAGGGCATTATCGCTTGACGAGCTTGAAAAAGAACTCACAAAATACAAAGACACAATATACCTTGTCGGTGACGGTGCAGAACTTTGTTATAAAGCATACAATGAAAATATAAAAAACATTGTTCTTACACCTATGAACATACGCTATCAGCACGCCTACGGAACAGTCAAAGTCGCTGAAAAGCTTGCACAGGAGGGAAAACTCTGTACTCCCGCACAGCTTATGCCGACCTATTTAAGACTTCCTCAGGCAGAGCGTGAAAGAAAAATGCGTAATTCGTAATGCGTAATTCGTAATTATTTTATGAACGGTTAGCTTATGCGTTGGATTTTAGTTGGTTGTAATATTCAGTTGTTGCGTGGAATTATGAAAAAGCACTAATTTTGCGGAGCAGCCAAATAAATGGTAACACTTATTTTGAACGCAAATTGACAGCGGAGGCACTCCGCAGAAAAGGAGATAATATAAAATGAAAATTGCACTTGGAGCAGACCACGGAGCTTTTGAACTGAAAGAATCAATCAAAAAGCACCTTGACGAAAAAAATATTGAGTATGTTGATTACGGCTGTTTTTCAAAGGAATCGGTAGATTATCCTAAATTTGCATATCTTGCCGCATCAGCTGTGGCAAAAAACGAATGTGATTTCGGCGTAATTTGCTGTACAACAGGTCTTGGAGTATCAATGGCGGCAAACAAAGTAAAGGGTATCCGTGCGGCAGTATGCACAAACGAAATGCTTGCCGAAATGACACGTCGTCACAACAACGCAAATGTAATCTGTATGGGACAGAACTATGTCACACCTGAGCTTGCAAACAAAATGGTTGATATTTTTACTTCAACAGAGTTTGAGGGTGGCAGACATCAACGCAGAATCGACCTCATTACCGACATTGAAAACGGCAAGGAACTCAAATAAAAATTCAATGTGAGTACGGTAAAACAGGGGGTTCGGAGCTTGAATTTTACTGATGAACAGCTGTCACGCTATTCAAGGAATATTTTGCTTGACGGTATTGGTAAAAATGGACAGGAAAAACTTTTAAATGCAAAGGTTCTTGTCATAGGTGCAGGCGGACTCGGTTCGCCTGTTTGTATGTATCTTGCGGCTGCCGGTGTCGGCACAATCGGAATTGCGGATAATGATGAAGTTGATTTGTCGAATTTACAGCGGCAGATTATGCACAACACATCAAACCTCGGCGTGAGTAAGGTTGTTTCGGCACAAAAAACTCTTGCCGATATGAACCCCGATGTTAATATCATAACATACAAAACTATGATAAATGCCGACAACATAAATGAAATAATCAGAGATTATGATTTTATTGTTGATGCGTGTGATAATTTCCCAACAAAATTCCTGATAAATGACGCTTGTGTTATTGCAAAAAAGCCGTTTGTTCACGGAGGTGTTGTGGGTTATAACGGACAGCTTATGACCTATGTTCCGAATATGGATTGCCCCTGTTACCGCTGTATTTTTGAAAATGTTCCGAAAAAAGACAGCGTTCCGCACAGCTCACAGGTTGGAATACTCGGTGCAAACGCAGGTGTAATCGGTTCTTTACAGGCATTTGAGGCGATAAAGTACATTATCGGCACAGGCGAGCTTATGACAGGAAAAATGCTTACATTTGACGGTCTGACAATGAAATTCCGTACTGTTCCTTTTAAGCATAAATCACCCGACTGTAAAGTCTGTTCGGAAAATGCCGTAATAAAAGATGTTTCACAGAGCAAGACGGAATATTGCGACTGACCTTTTGTTTTTTTGTAAAATTATAGAAAATACTTTAAATTAACTGTTGACAAATTTAAAATCAGGTTTTATAATAGTGTCAATAAAAATAAACCGATGAACAGAAGTAGTAGATTAAAGTGAGCGTTTCAGAGAGCTGTCGGTTGGTGGAATGACAGTAACTTAGCTTTTTTTGAATGGATCTGTAAGGGCGGTAGGAAACCATATTATATATGGGAGTAATGACCGACGGAGCTCTGACCGTTATCAGCAGAGTGTGTATAATATTGTACATAAAATGAGTGGGCGTTAAATCGTCAATTTGGGTGGTACCGCAGAAGTTTTCAGACTTTTGTCCCTGTATTCAGGGGCAAAGGTCTTTTTTGTTGCTCATAAAAATAACGGAGGTAATGAAAATGTTAAAACCTGATTTTGAAACCGTAAAAGCTATGTCGCAAAGCTACAACACAATACCTGTATCAAAGGAATTTTATGCCGATGTTGTAACCCCGATAACACTTTTAAGAAGAATTGCAGGAATAAGCAAAAGATTTTTTCTTCTTGAAAGTATCGAGGGAGGAGAAAAATGGGGACGTTATTCATTCCTCGGTTATGACCCAATAATGCGTGTCACCTGTAAAAACAAGGTCGTAACAATCGAAAAAGACGGCAAAACCGAAATGATAAATACCGCAAAACCGCTTAATGTATTGCGTGAAATTCTTGCAAAATACAAAGCACCCTCTGTTTCCGAGTTTGCACCGTTTACAGGAGGATTTGTAGGATATTTTGCATATTCAATGATAGGCTATGCAGAACCAAAGCTGAAAATCAGCGGCGGCGATTTCAACGATTTTGATATGATGCTGTTTGAAAAGATAATTGCCTATGACCACCTTAAACAGAAAATCAGCATTTCGGTAAATATCAATACAGATAATCTTGAAGAAAATTATACAAAAGCCGAAAGCGTAATCAATGAAACGGCAAGGCTTATAAATTCCGAAGAGCCCTTGCCAAAGCTTAAAACACCCAAGAACATCGAATTTACCTGTAATTTCTCGAAAGAGGACTATTGTGATGTCGTTGAAAAAACAAAGGAATATATCCGTGATGGCGATATTTTTCAGGCGGTTATTTCAAGACGCTTTGAGGCGGATTTTGACGGAAGTCTTATCAATGCATACAGAGTGCTGAGAACAACAAATCCGTCGCCTTATATGGTATTTATGAGCATTGACGGCGAGGAAATAATGAGTACATCTCCCGAAACGCTTGTAAGACTGCAAAACGGCAGACTTTATACATTCCCCGTTGCCGGTTCAAGACCGAGAGGAAAGACAGACGAGGAAGACATTGAACTTGAAAGAGGACTTCTTGCCGACGAAAAGGAGCTTTCCGAGCATAATATGCTTGTTGACCTCGGACGAAACGACCTCGGCAGAATATCAGAATTCGGTTCGGTTGAAGTAACAAAATACAAGATGATACACCGCTATTCAAAGATAATGCATATCTGTTCACAGGTTGAGGGCAACATAAGACCTGACTGTGACGCATTCGATGCGATAGAATCCGTACTTCCGGCAGGAACGCTTTCGGGTGCACCGAAAATAAGAGCCTGTGAAATTATCGAAGAACTCGAAAAATGTCCAAGAGGAATTTACGGCGGAGCATTGGGATATATGGACTTTTCGGGAAATCTCGACACCTGTATCGCAATCCGTATGGCTGTAAAGAAAGACGGAAAGGTTTATGTACAGGCAGGCGGCGGAATAGTTGCCGACAGTGTTCCCGAAAACGAATATCTTGAATCAAAAAACAAAGCCCTTGCCGCAATAAACGCAATAAAAATGTGTTCGGAAATTGAATAAGGAGGTAAACGAAAATGATTTTGCTTATTGATAACTATGACAGTTTTTCATATAATCTCGTACAGCTTGCCGGTTCAATAAATCCGGACATCAAAGTTATCCGAAATGACGAAATGACACTTGATGAAATAAGAAACCTTAGACCGTCGCATATAATTCTTTCACCCGGTCCGTGCTATCCGAAAGACGCAGGAGTTTGCGAGGAAGTAGCACTTAAAATGCGTGGCGAAATGCCCATTCTGGGAGTTTGTCTTGGACATCAGGCAATATGCGAGGCTTACGGCGGCGAAATAGTTCACGCAAAGGAGCTTATGCACGGAAAAATGAGCCGCATAAAAATCGACAACACATCACCGATTTTTAAAGGACTGGACAGCGAAATGGACGCAGCAAGATACCATTCACTTATCGCAAAATCCGAAAATCTGCCCGCTTGCTTTGATATTCTTGCTGTTGACAATATCGGCGAAGTAATGGCAGTCAAGCATAAGGAAAGCGACCTTTACGGCTTGCAGTTTCACCCCGAGTCAATCCTTACTCCTCAGGGACGAATTATAATGGAAAATTTTTTGAGTATGTAATAATATAGATTTGAAAGGAAGTCTTGAAAATGATTAAAGAGGCAATTCACGAACTGGTCGAGGGCAAAGACCTTAACTATGAAAAGACAAAAGAAGTAATGGACGAAATAATGAGCGGCAAAGCAACAGACGCTCAGATAGCCTCATTTATAACCGCACTCAGCATTAAGGGCGAAACAATAGAAGAAATTACAGCCTGTGCCGAGGTTATGCGTGGAAAGGGAGTAAAGCTCGATAAAAAAGGTCTTGAAGTCTTTGAAATTGTCGGAACAGGCGGCGACCGTGTAGGAACCTTCAATATTTCAACAACAGCGGCTTTTGTAATCGCAGGTGCAGGCGTTCCCGTTGCAAAGCACGGCAACAGAAGTGTATCAAGTCAGAGCGGTGCTGCTGATGTCCTCGAAAATCTCGGTGCAAATCTTACACTGACCCCTGAACAGAACGAAAAAGTCCTCGAAAAATGCCATATCTGCTTTATGTTTGCACCTACATACCATTCATCAATGAGATATGCCGCTCACGCAAGGCGTGAAACAGGAATACGCTCGGTATTCAACATTCTTGGCCCTCTTACAAATCCGGCGGCGGCAGAATATCAGCTTATGGGTGTTTACAGCGACAAACTTGTTGAACCGCTCGCAAAGGTTCTTCAAAACCTCGGAGTTAAAAGAGGAGCGGTTGTGTGCTGTGCGTCACGTCTTGACGAAATGACGGTAACAGGAACTAACCACGTCTGTGAAATTAAGGACGGCAAGCTCTCTGCATATACCGTGAATGCAGATGATTTTGGTATGAAAACAGTACCGCTTGAAGAAATTCTCGGCGGCTCGCCCGAGGACAACGCACAGATTACACGCGATGTATTGAGCGGCGTAAAGGACTCAAAGCGTGATACGGTTGTTCTTAACGCAGGAATGAGCCTTTACCTTGCAGGCAAGGCAGACACAATAGCTGACGGTGTAAAGCTCGCACAGGAAACAATCGACAGCGGAAAAGCAAAGGCAAAGCTTGATGAATTTATCAAGGCGACAAACGAATTTGCAAAAGCATAAAAGGAATGATTAAATAAATATGATTCTTGATACACTTGCACAATCAACAAGAAATCGTGTAGAAAACGAAAAGAAAACAATTTCCCCCGAACAGATGAAATCCGATGCCCTCAGTATGCCAAAGCTGAATTTTGAATTTGAAAAAGCACTACGCAAGGACGATATTGCCTTTATATGCGAGGTCAAAAAAGCGTCGCCCTCAAAGGGTATTATTGCAGAGGATTTTCCGTATGTTCAGATTGCAAAGGATTATGAAACAGCAGGAGCGTCAGCTGTATCAGTGCTGACAGAACCCGAATATTTCAAGGGCAGTACGCAGTATCTCAGCGAGATAAGCAAAAACATAAATATTCCGATAATCAGAAAAGATTTTACTGTTGATGAGTATATGATATATCAGGCTCGTACTGTCGGAGCGTCAGCCGTTTTGCTTATCTGTGCAATACTCGACACGGAAACAATAAAAAAATACATAAATATATGCGACACACTCGGACTTTCGGCACTTGTCGAGGCACACGATGAAGATGAAATTCACTCGGCACTCAAAGCCGGTGCAAGGCTTATAGGCGTAAACAACCGAAATCTCAAAGATTTTACCGTTGACATCAATAACTGTGTAAACCTCAGAAAACTTGTTCCGTCAGATGTTACATTCGTAGCGGAAAGCGGCATTAAAAGTGCAAAGGATATTGATGCTTTAAGACAGGCGAATGTCAATGCCGTACTTATCGGCGAAACGCTTATGAGAGCCGAAAACAAAACAGAAATGCTTGCACAGCTTAAAGGAAAAAAGTAATATGAGTAAGATAAAAATATGCGGTCTTTCCCGTGAGTGTGATATTGATTTTGTAAATACCGCAAAGCCTGATTTTATCGGCTTTGTTTTTGCGGAAAAAAGCAAACGCAGGGTTGATTTTGACACAGCACTAAAACTTAAAAATCAGCTTGACAAGAATATACAGGCTGTCGGAGTTTTTGTTAATAATGATATGGATTTTGTTCTGTCACTGGTGAATAACGGCATTATTGATTTAATTCAGCTGCACGGCGATGAGGACGAAAACTGCATTATTTCGCTTAAAGAAAAAACATCGGCAAAAATCATAAAAGCGGTGAGAGTTAAAACAACTGAGGATATTCTCAGAGCCGACAAACTGCCTGTTGATTATCTTCTTTTAGATACCTACACAAAGGGCGAGTACGGCGGCAGCGGAAAGACATTTGACTGGAATATGATTCCGAAAATTTCAAAGCCTTATTTTCTTGCGGGAGGGCTTAATGCCGAAAACATAAAATCCGCACTGAAAGTCGGTGCATACTGTCTTGATGTCAGCAGTGGTGCTGAAACAGACGGAAAAAAAGATAAAGATAAGATTATTAAAATTGTAAATACTGTCAGGAGTGAATAAAATGTCAAAAGGAAGATTTGGAATACACGGCGGACAATATATTCCCGAAACACTTATGAATGCCGTAAATGAGCTTGAAAAAGCATATAATTTTTACAAAGATGACCCACAGTTCAACAAGGAGCTTGACGAGCTTTTCAGGGAATATACAGGCAGACCGTCACTTCTTTACTATGCCGAAAAAATGACAAAGAACCTCGGCGGAGCAAAGATATATCTTAAAAGAGAGGACTTGAACCATACAGGCTCACACAAAATCAATAATGCACTCGGTCAGGCACTTCTTGCAAAGAAAATGGGCAAGACACGCCTTATCGCCGAAACAGGTGCAGGACAGCACGGTGTTGCAACGGCAACAGTAGCGGCTCTGCTTGGTATGGAATGTGAAGTGTTTATG
>JBJEOP010000044.1:0-2841 GCA_051880775.1 Acutalibacteraceae bacterium | reverse complement strand
TGCCACTTGTATTCTCATTTTTTCGGTTTTACCCCAACTATTGACATAGAACCAATTTTATTAGTCGTTGCCAAGGCATTTAACCATAACGGCTTTTTGTGCGTGAAGTCTGTTTTCAGCTTCTTCAAAAATTTCATCTGCGTGAGCTTCAAATACATCTTCCGTAATTTCTTCGCCCCTGTGTGCCGGCAGACAGTGCTGTACCATTGCGTCAGGCTTTGCAAGCGACATAAGCTCAGCGTTAATCTGATAACCCTCAAATGCTTTTTTACGCTTTTCAGCCTCGCCTTCCTGTCCCATTGATGCCCATACATCAGTGATGACAACATCAGCGTCAACAACAGCCTCTTTCGGTGTGCGGAACATAGAGAATTTGTCGCCGTACTGTTTTGCAAAATCAAGTACATCTTTATGGGGTTCATAACCCTCAGGACAAGCAACGGAAATTGACATTCCTGTCTTTAATGCACCGACAATAAGTGAGTTCATCATATTGTTGCCGTCGCCGATAAATGACATTTTAAGACCGTCAAGCTTACCCTTGAATTCACGGATTGTCATAAGGTCAGCAAGAATCTGACACGGGTGACAGAAATCGGTAAGACCGTTAATAATCGGAATACTGCCGTATTTTGCGAGATCTTCAACCTCTTTCTGTTCAAATGTACGAATCATAATTCCGTCAAGATAGCGTGAAAGAACTCTTGCGGTATCCTGTACGGGTTCACCACGTCCAATCTGCATATCACGGGCTGAAAGGAATATCGGCTGTCCGGCAAGCTGGTACATACCTACTTCAAAGGAAACTCTTGTGCGTGTTGACGCCTTTTCAAAGATAAGTCCGAGTGATTTTCCTTCAAGATGTTTATGCGGAATACCGTGCTTTTGCTCGTATTTGAGCTGGTCTGCAAGATTAAGAATGTCCATTACCTCTTCTGATGTGAGGTCAAGCATTTTAAGAAGATTTTTCATTTAATTAAGCCTCCATTACTTTTTTGAGAATTGCAATTCCCCTGCCGATTTCTTCATAGGTTATTGTAAGCGGCGGAAGAAGTCTGAGAAGATTTTTCGCTGTAAGAATAAGCAGTCCGCTTTCAACGCATTTCTTTGCAATTTCTTTTGCGTTGTCCTTTTCGGTTACAATGCCTATCATCATACCCATACCACGGACTTCTTTTACATTGCCGATTTTTTGAAGTTCTTTTCTTATGTACTCGCCCTTTTCACGAACTTCTGCAAGAAATTCGGGTGTTGTAACTCTTGAAAGAACTTCTTTTGCCGCAGCACAGGCAATCGGATTTCCGCCGAAGGTTGTTCCGTGAGAACCTGCCGCCATAACATCGGCAAGTTTTTTGCCGCAAAGACAGGCACCGATAGGAACACCGCCGCCAAGTCCCTTAGCTGATGTGATGACATCGGGCTGTATGCCGTAGTTCTGATAGCAGTAAACCGCACCTGTTCTTGACATACCTGTCTGTACTTCATCAATCATCAGGAGAATGTCGTTTTCTTTGCATATTTCTGCGGCAGCGTCAACAAATTCCTTTGTGAGCGGCATAACTCCGCCCTCACCCTGTACAAGCTCAATAAATACAGCACAAACGTCGTCTTTTATGTGTGCTTTGAGGTCGTCAATGTTGTTTGCCTCGGCATAATCAAAGCCCTCGGTAAACGGGAAAAAGTAGTTATGAAAAACGTCCTGTCCCGTTGCCGCAAGTGTTGTAACTGTTCTGCCGTGGAATGAATTGACAAGCGTCACTATTTTCTGTCTGCCTTTGCCGTATTTGTCAAAGCTGTACTTTCGTGCGATTTTTATTGCACATTCGTTTGCCTCTGCACCCGAATTGCAAAGAAATACCTTGTCAAAGCCTGTAAGCTCGCAGAGCTTTTTTGAAACCTCTGTCTGCAAAGGCGTATAATACAGATTTGAAATATGCTGTACCGTTGCCGCCTGTTCTGAAACAGCCTTTACCCAGCCGTCATCACAGTATCCAAGACAGTTTACGCCTATACCGCTTGTAAAGTCTATATATTCCTTGCCGTTTACATCTTTTGCGACAGCACCCTTACCGCTGACAATAGCGGCGTCAAATCTGCCGTATGTATGCATCATATACTGTTGTTCATCGGTTTTTATTTCTTCAAATGTCAATTTTATCACTCCCGAATCAATAGAACATTGTTCCGATACCTTCGTCGGAGAACATTTCTATAAGAATTGAATGTGGAATACGTCCGTCAATGATATGAGCACGCTTAACTCCACGTCGGACAGCCTCAACACAGCACTCAATTTTCGGAATCATTCCTCCTGATATAATGCCCTCTCGTTTGAGTGACGGAACTTCGCTGACATTTACAACAGGGATAAGCGTATCTTCATTGTCTTTATCTTTGAGAAGTCCTCTTATATCTGTCATAAGAATGAGCTTTGCGGCTTTGAGCTTTGCTGCAATTCTTGCGGCGGCAAGGTCTGCATTGATATTATAAACATCGCCGTTATAACCGCCGGCAACAGTTGAAATAATCGGAACATATCCGTTTTTTGTTGCATTCTCAATAACCTCGGTATTTACCTCCGTGATTTCTCCGACATAGCCAAGATCCTCAGCACCTATCATTTTTTCAGCCATAATCATTCTGCCGTCAAGTCCGCAAAGTCCTATTGCCTTGCCGCTGTGGTGTTCAAGCATTTGTACAAGGCTTTTATTGACCTTTCCGGCAAGAACCATCTGAACAACATCAATGGTTTCTTTATCGGTAACACGCAGTCCGTTTACGAACTTGCTTTCTTTTCCGATTTTTTTCAGCATACCGCTTATTTCAGGACCGCCGCCGTGT
>JBJEOP010000043.1:0-14593 GCA_051880775.1 Acutalibacteraceae bacterium | reverse complement strand
TCGTCCGTAAAGTCGATAACAGGAGATTCGATTTTAGGTTCTTCTGTCGGCTGAGGTTCAGCCTCGTCGGTAAAGTCGATAACAGGAGATTCGATTTTGGGTTCTTCTGTCGGCTGAGGTTCAGCCTCGTCGGTAAAGTCGATAACAGGAGATTCGATTTTGGGTTCTTCTGTCGGCTGAGGTTCAGCCTCGTCGGTAAAGTCGATAACAGGAGATTCGATTTTTGGTTCTTCTGTCGGCTTTTCTGCATTTGTTTTTTCGTCAGACGGTGCTGACAGCTGGAGCTGCTGCTTTGACGGAAGAACAAAATGATTCTGCTGATTTTTGCTGTTATCAGCGGACTGATCCCACATCTTGTTTTCTTCTGCATCAGAAGGATTTACCCACACTTCGTCAGTGTCGACAAGAATAGGGGTCTGAACTCCGTTTTCGCCGGTTTCATCAACCTTTTCAGGTATTTGGTACATATGTATGTTTGGCGTCATACCGAACATAGGAACATTCCAGTTAAGGGCATAAACAAGAGTTTCAACAACGTAGCATGCCCATTTTTCAGCCATACAGGCGTCCTGTGTAAGAACCTTGATTGATTGCAGAATAGCAATACATTTGTCTATTTCGGGTTCATCGTGGGCAAGATACAGAGCGTTGCACACACCCTGCTCGTATGCGTCCATAAAAACCTTTCGTTCCTGTTTAAGAGTAGGAATAAACTCATCAAGAAGTGATCTGAGCTGCAAACCGTCAATGATGATGCCTACTCCGTATGTCTTAATTATGTACCGCAGTGCCTCTTTTGCGTTTGTAAAGGTCAGCTTGTCCTCTTTTTCCTGCTCAAGCTCTGCCCCACAAAAAGGACAACGTATAATCAAGTTGGCACGGGCATTAGTTTTCCACTCGCTGCCACACTTTTTACATTGCATTTAATATCACCGCTTTCCGTAAAATTCAAAAAACGACAAAATATACTGTTGTTTTTCTGAATTTTTATTTTGTATAAATTATATATATTATAACTATACTAAATTTTTAATAAACTTTCAATAGTTATCGGCAATTTTGATACATATTATTAGTAAAAATTACATACCAAATCAGTTGACGGACATTTGACTGTTTAAAAAAATAAAATACAGTTAAAAATAAGATGTCTTATAAAAAACCAAAATTTAACGAATAAATATCGGTTTCAAAAACATCTTCAAAAATTTTGTAATACATTTACAGCTAAAATGCAATTATAGTACTACAAAAATATTTTATATGTATATTATACTAAACCAAACATTATAAATCAATAATTTTTTATATTTTTTATAAAAAAATTATACAAAAATTCTTGCTGCTTTTTTACATATCCGCATTATGTGAAAAAAATGTTTAGTGACTATGATTAAGAAAAAAATTTTAAAATTCTTTTTTGTATAGATTGCATAAATTAAGGATACAAACATCAACAAACCGTCTGTTTGTATCCTTGGAAATTATTTATTGCATTTATCGCCGCAGCAGTCAATCATACTTTCGCCGACCTCGGGTTTAAAAGTATAGGTGATCGGTATTTTTATACATACCTTTTGTACAAGCATAAGATGACATGTACGGGCGGACGGCGGATTATCGCACAGAACCTCAGGTTCGCCGCAGCATTCCATCTCGATTTTTCCGACATTTGCGTCGGGCTTGATTTCAACAGGCAGATTTATATCAATATAGTGCTTTGCCATTTTCTTGCAGTTATCGGTATATTCTTTACATTCGTGAAAATCCTTGTAAACATCTTTTCCTATTGTATCACCGGGAATACCGTTCAAGATTTTTCGCCTGCTTTCATAAAATCTTTTTCAGTCTGTATAACACAGTCTGTATTACATACTATGCAGCAGACGAAATCTTGACACGAAAACAGATTGTTTATGAAAATAAAAAAACAACCACCCTGTTGGGTGATTGCTTTTAAGTGCAGGCATCTTCCTATCTTTCCGGACCGTCACCAGTCAAGTATTTTCGGCACTATTGAGCTTAACTTCCGTGTTCGGTATGGGAACGGGTGGACCCTCAACGTCATCGACACCAGCTATTCATTTTTTGCCGTTCTTTTGACGACTTTTAGATTATAACACAGCGTTTTAAAAAATGCAAGTGTTTTTTGAAAAAAATTCCGAAAAAGTACTTAAACGCAAAAAAACAACCACCCTGTTGGGTGATTGCTTTTAAGTGCAGGCATCTTCCTATCTTTCCGGACCGTCACCAGTCAAGTATTTTCGGCACTATTGAGCTTAACTTCCGTGTTCGGTATGGGAACGGGTGGACCCTCAACGTCATCGACACCAGCTATTCATTTTTTGCCGTTCTTTTGACGACTTTTAGATTATAACACAGCATTTTGAAAAATGCAAGTGTTTTTTGAAATTTTTTGAAATTTTTTTGAAATCTTATAAATTGAAGCATAAGATGTACCGCTGTTTTATTCAGACAGCGGTACGCAGTGCTTATTGTGGATTTATATATTAAACCGTAATTTTCAGAACCTGATTGCCGAAAATCAAATCAGGGTTTTTAATTCCGTTTTCCTTTACGATGTTGCTGACGGTTGTATGATATTTTTCGGCTATGGCGGTAAGAGTATCACCTGTTTTGACAACATAGGTGTAGGTTTTCTTTTTTGAGGCTGTTGACGGCGTGATTTTGCGGATATTCCTTGCATCAACGGCGGCTGTCACCTGACCGTCAATGCCTATAACAATTCGGTTCCTTACAGCCTCGATAACGGTATATTTAACCCCGTCATAAACTATAAATTTCTGACCGTTGTCGTAGTTTATCGGGTTAAGCACTTTAACAGCATCACCGACCTTAAAGGCAGTTTCGGTTTTTTTGTTTGTATTGCTGTTTTTTGAGGGATTGTTTTCGGACGGTGCTTTGTTTTCGTATTCCTTGTACATATAATTAAGGTCTATTTGTCCGCTTATGCCCTTGATTGAGCCGTTTTTGCCGACCCTGTACTGCCATACGGCACATTTATACGACGGTTTTTCGCTGTCCCACTGTGCAAGCCACAAATCGTGTTCCTTTATAATGTCGGAAACGTCAATGTGGTTTTTGAGCCAGTTCGGGTTAAGATACACGCCTGTTTTGTAGCCGTGTTGTTTCATATAGCTGCAAAATGCCTTTGCAATATCGGTACAGGCTTTTTTGCCGAGGGCTGCAACGGAATTTTCCTCCATATCGTAAAAAACAGGCAGCTGTAAGTCATAGCCTTTGATACATTCTATGCAGTATTTTGCTTCTTTTATTGCGTCAGCC
Organism: Acutalibacteraceae bacterium; assembly: GCA_051880775.1. Classification (GTDB taxonomy): domain Bacteria; phylum Bacillota; class Clostridia; order Oscillospirales; family Acutalibacteraceae; genus UBA1213. The sequence goes on along the minus strand of JBJEOP010000043.1, from coordinate 11,287 downwards.
GTGCTTTTTGCGTAGGAATAATGGTAAGCACCGCACGGTATTCCGAGTGACTGAAAGCCCTTTATATTGCGGTCGAATTTTTCGTCCTTCTGATTTTTCTCCCAGCCGTAGCTGCTGCGTATAATCGCAAAATTCACTTCGCTCTTATCAATCTTTTTGAAGTCAATATTTCCCTGTGCATAGGAAACGTCGATACCCTTTTTCATTGCGGTAAAATCCTCCCTGAAATTCATTTTAAATCTATGAAATGCGGCTGAATAAAACCGCCTTTCATAAGTACATAAAAAAATCATATAATTATACCTCAAAAGGTATAATGAATTATCAAAGGATAATTAAAAGCTGAAATATTACTTATATATGCAAAATAAGATAGAATTGTATTTGATATTATTTTGATTTTGCGGTACAATGTAACGGTAGCAAAAAAAGATTTTATCATAAAACGGAAAAAGCCGTTGTAATATTTTGGAAGGATGTATCAATTTGAACGAAACAACACGCACAGAACTTGCACAGCTCCGCAGAAAAATAATCGAAAACGAATTTTCAAGAATGAACGATATGCAAAAACAGGCGGTTTTTACAACACAAGACCCTCTTCTTATTCTTGCAGGTGCAGGAAGCGGAAAAACTACCGTACTTGTAAACCGTATTGCAAACATACTCCGCTGGGGTGAGGCATACGGAAGCGAAGCTGTTTTCGGCGAATACAGCGATGAAGAAATTGACGAAATAAAAAAAGCCGCAGACGGTGAGATAGCTCTCTCAGACGAGCTTGCCGACAGACTTTCTGTTTCAAAGGTGAACCCGTGGCGTATTCTTGCCATTACCTTTACAAACAAAGCCGCAAACGAACTCAAAGACAGAATATGCACAAAGGTCGGACAGAGCGGAAACGATATATGGGCGTCAACCTTTCACTCCGCCTGCACCCGTATCCTCAGAAGATACGGCGAAAATATCGGCTATTCAAACCACTTTACCATATACGATACCGACGACCAGAAAAGACTGCTTAAAGACTGCATAAAGGCACTGCACATTGACGAAAAGATGATTCCTGCAAAAAGCATTCTTTCCGCAATTTCACGGGCAAAGGACGAAATGAAAACCCCCGATATGCTTAAAGCAGAGGCAGGTACGGACAACAGGCTTATATCCATAGCAAAGGTGTATAATCTTTATCAGCAAAGACTTCTTGCGTCTGACGCAATGGATTTTGACGATATTATTTTCAATACCGTAATATTATTCAATGAATGTCCCGAGGTTCTCGAAAAATATCAGGATCAGTTCAGATATATAATGGTTGACGAATATCAGGATACAAACACACTGCAATATGAGCTTATAAGACTTCTTGCCGACAAGCACAAAAACCTTTGTGTTGTCGGTGACGACGACCAGAGTATCTATAAATTCCGTGGTGCAACAATACGAAATATCCTTGATTTTGAAAAGGATTACGAAAATGCCCGTGTAATTAAGCTCGAACAGAACTACCGTTCGACAAAGAACATTCTTACTGCCGCAAACTATGTTATCAAAAACAATGCCGAAAGAAAGGGCAAAACCCTCTGGACGCAGAACGAACAGGGCAGTAAAATCACCTGGTACAATGCGTCTGACGAAACCGACGAGGGTACATTCATTACAAAAACAATAAACGAACAGGTTGCCGCAGGTGCAAAATATTCGGATTTTGCAATTCTTTACAGAATGAATACTCAGTCACAGGTGCTTGAAAGAGTTTTTGTACGCTCGGGTATTCCGTATAAAATTATCGGCGGACACCGTTTTTATGACCGCAGAGAAATCCGTGATATGATTGCATATCTTAACGTAATCAGCAACCACCACGACAACAACAGGCTGAAAAGAATTATAAATGTTCCAAAGCGTGGTATCGGCGACAAAACAGTAGGTCAGATTGAAGAAATAGGCAACGGCTTGGGGCTTAGTATGTTTGAAACAATGAAAGAGGCAGACGGGTTCGAGGCACTTGTAAAAAGCCGCACAAAGCTTGCGGATTTTTGCAGTATGATTGAAGAACTGTCTGATATGCTTGATGACGGAGTGTCAATTTCGGATATGTATGACGAACTGGTTGACCGCATCGATTATCTGCCGTTTATAAAGCAGGAAAGCGAGCGTGGCGACGCAGCCGTCGAAAACGTTATGGAGCTTAAATCAAGTATCGCACAGTATGAACAGGACTGCGGCAGTGAAGCAACCTTGCAGGGCTTTCTTGAAGAAGTCGCTCTTATGTCCGATATTGATAACTACAATGAAACCGATGCAAACGAAAAGGTTGTAATGATGACTCTGCACTCGGCAAAGGGACTGGAATTTCCGAATGTATTTATTCCGGGTATGGAGGAAAATGTTTTTCCGGGATTTCAGGCAACTCTGTCAATAGAGGATATGCAGGAGGAACGCCGCCTTGCCTATGTGGGAATTACAAGGGCAAAAAAGAACCTTTATCTTATCAATTCCGACAGCCGTATGCTTTACGGTCATACAACCAGAAACCGTCCGTCACGCTTTCTTAATGAACTTCCCGAACAGCTTGTCGAGAAAAAGCACAGGGAAATAAAAGTAAACCCGAATATTCAGATGCCTGCACCGAAGGTGACACGCCGTGACGATATTGCAAAAAGCCGCATAATCTCGTCGGGAGTTACAAAAAAGCCGACGGTTACTTATACTGTCGGTATGAGGGTATCGCATAAGGTGTTCGGTGAGGGTACAGTGCTGAGTGTAAAGCCTATGGCGTCTGACAGTATGCTCGAAATTGCATTTGACAAGGTAGGAACAAAAAAGCTTATGGCGTCGTTTGCACAGCTTACCGTTCTTTCGTAATTTAAACAATAATTGCTTGCTTTGGAGGTGAACACTATGCCGGCGGTTATATCGCATTATCTGCTTGCACAGAGGGTTTTTGACGCTCTTGCCGAAAATGAACCGACGCTCAGGCTCAACCATACTGCGTTTTTGTGGGGAGCTTACGGGCCGGATATATTCTTTACTCACAGGGTAATGCCGTGGCAGAAAGGAAAAAGTCTTTCGTATCTTTCAAAGAAAATGCACGGCACAAACGCCGAAAAAATCCTTAACTATCTTATGTCTTATGCCCGAACAAACGAGAGCATTATTGCCGAAAGCTATGCCTTTGGTTTTGCGACGCATTATGCTTTTGACAGTACGGCACACCCGTTTGTAAATTATTTTGCCTCGGCTATGGCTGAGAAAAATCCGTCAGTACACCGCTCGGTTTACCACAACGAGATTGAGTCAAGCCTTGATACAATATTCCTGAAATACGAAAAAGATATACAGGTGACGGACTTTAAATTACAGCAGACCGCTCCGCTTGATAAAGATGTTATGACGGTTATTGCCGATGTACTGCATAAATATTTTCTGAGCTACGGTGCAGGCAATATTCCGATACAGGATATTGTTCAGGCTCAGCACGACTGGCACAGCAGTCTTGTTCTGCTTACAGACCGTTCAACGCTGAAAAAATCAGCGGTAAGGCTGGGGGAAAAGCTGCTGCACCTTTCACCGATTCTGTCGCCGATTATACGCACACCGCACCCGAACCTTTCCTGCGACTACGCAAACCTTAAACATACAGAATGGTATGCGGCAAACGATAAATCTACAGTGCATAATGAAAGCTTCTTTGAGCTTGCCGACATATCCGAAAAGCTGTCCCTGAAATTGATTTCAGAAATGATTTCGGGAAAAAGACTTACAAACAAGGACTGTGTTTCGTCCTTTTCCGGTTAAAAAATAACTGGTACTATTTTCTTTTAAAACTAACGATGCAAATTGTGGGTGCAGGGGTTCATACCACTGCCGAGGTCAAGGGCGAGTAGCTCTTGTGGGGTTTGTGGCAAAGCACCAATATTCATTACTCCAAAAAGAAACCGTATGGAAACAGCATTATCTGCCGCTTTGTGAGTGTTCACAGAGCGGCTTTTGTATTGAAAAAAATTGTATTTATGCATATTTTTGCTTTTGGCTTTGGAGTATCATACAAAAGGGTATTTATTTAATTTTAAAGTTTATAAACAGTTACAAATAATTTCAAAAAGGTTGCAAAATTGTAATATATCGTTTATAATACTATCATAAAAGCTGATAAACACTTTTGTTTATATAATATTACACCTCAGCACTAAGTGTTACACCCCGTTTTAAAGGAGTTTACTTAAATGAATAAGCAAGGAAAATTTTTAAAAAAGAATAGTGTTACATCAATCTGTATAGCACTTTGTGCGGCGGCGGCAATAGTTTCTTCGGCACAGCTAAGCATAAATACACAGGCTTCACAGATACAGACAAGAGAACAGCCAATATTTACCGTTGCGACGCTCGAAAATTTACAGGCGGCACTTTCTCATAATATTGAGGAAGATATTTTGCCTGTTCCCGAACCGTCATACGCACTTTTTGTTGACGGAAAGAAAATGGCTGTAACAGCTGAGGAAAGCGAAATTACAGATGTTCTCGACAAAATTAAAGCAGAGGCTTTAAGCTCATATTCCGACAAAAACGCAAAGGCTGAAATTACTCAGAAAACAGAAATTAAAAAGGATTTCTATGACAATACACCCGTCACTTCCGATGAGCTTTATAAAATCCTCAATAAGCCTGTTGAAAATGAGGTGCTTTATACAATAGAGGACGGCGACGCACCTTATTCTATATGCGAAAAATACGGTCTTTCGCTTGAAGAATTCAGTGCTATGAACGGCGACAATTATGACGATTATATGTTCACGGGCAGAAAAGTAAAGGTAAAGGAAGAAACAAAGCTCCTTACTGTTACCGTTACCGTTAAAAAGACCTATACAAAAGCCGTAAAATTCAAGACCGAAACAACCTACGACGACAACGACTATGCCGACAACAAAACCGTCACACAAGAGGGCAAAAACGGCAAAACCCAATACACCGACGAGATTTCATATATTGACGGAAAAGAAGTTTCCGTAAAAAACATAAGCAAAAAGGTAATTTCAAAGCCTGTAACCGAAAAAGTTACCGTAGGCACTATCGAACATCATTACGGACATTCAACAGGCAGTTTCCTGTGGCCTTTGCCGAATTATTCAATGATTACAAGCCCGTTTGGACCACGCTGGGGTACTAACCATAACGGTATTGACATTTCAGGCGGCGGAGTTTACGGTGCAGATATTATCGCATCTGACGGCGGTACGGTAACTCTTGCACAGTCTGACGATTCGGGCTACGGTATGCACATAATTATCGACCACGGCAACGGCTTTGAAACTCAGTATGCACATTGCAGTGAACTCTATGTTTCGGCAGGCGAAGAAGTCTATGCGGGACAGGTTATCGCCGCAGTAGGCTCAACAGGCTATTCGACAGGTCCTCACCTCCACTTTGAAATAATCGACAACGGCACAAAGGTTGACCCGCAAATCTATCTCGGCTGAAATTTATTATAATATCAAAAAATCGAGGCAACAACTTAAAGTCATTGTTGCCCCGATTTTTATTTTTTATATCTGAAAGTCAGCATTTACTGTACTTATCGAAAAAACTTGCAGCTTGAATAATTACGCATTACGCATTACGAATTACGCATTATTATAAGTTCTTCTGCGTAGGGTAAGGTTTCGATGTAGTCGCAAAAAACGTGCCATTCGTCTAATTTGTGGTTTTTGCGAGCGTGATAGATGTTGATGAGGTTTTCGTAATTCATTGTACAGGTTCTCATCTGATTGTAGCTTGACGGCAAAAACTGAATTATGTCGTACCATACCTGTTTGTCCTTGGTTTCAAGATATTTCAGACGGAGGACTTCAAGATAATCAATTACGGACTGCATACGCTGTTTTGTTTCGTTCGTCATCTTGTCACAGCTGAACTGCGACATATCAAAGGGTGAAGATGTTATCTTGTGCATTGTGCTTGTAGAGTTCGCAACGGTTCCGACTTTGTAGGTGTCAAATTCCTTCCACCAGTACAGCGGTGCGGTTATATCAACCGACACGAACACCTGACGAAGAAATTTTCTGTGGTCACTGCCTGCCCTGCTAAGACGCATTGCAAGTGACAGGTCATTTTCGCCGAGCTGATATTTTCCGTGTTCGTCATAGCTGCTGTCCATTCTGTCCCAGCTGTTCATAGGGTTTCTTGCACCACGGATTGCGTTTTTGAGGTTCATAACCTCTGAATTTTTTACGGTAAGCATATTATTCTCCTTGTGTTATGCAGTGGTTTATTTTTTTACCAGCTGTTCGTGGTAAAAATAATTTTTGTAGTTTAAGTTTTTCTGTTCGCAGTAATTTTCTATATCCTGTGACAGTGCTGTCCAACAGTTTTTATCACCATAGATGAAAATATCCTTATAAAGCTCTTTGAGTTCGGGATATTTACTGTATATATATGAAAGAATCGGCGATTTATATTCTCCACGCAGATTGAGGTTTTCAAACCAGTATTCATCAACAAAATTTTCCGTTTTTTCGATAATTGCCCTGAAATCCGTTATTTCCGGAAAAATCGGCGACATAAACAGAACGGTATAAATTCCGTTTTCGTGAAGCTGTCTGAGTGTGTCTATACGCTTTTTAATACTGTCCGCATTGTCCATATCATTTTTAAAATCCTCGTCAAGAGTGTTTACTGATAATGATACGGTAAGTTTTTTGCATTGCTTCAACAAATCAATATCACGCAGAATAAGCGATGATTTTGTTGATATTGTCAGATTGCAGTCGATATTTTTGAGCTGTGCAAGGATTTTTCTTGTAATGCCGTATTTCATTTCAAACGGATTATAGCAGTCGGTTACAGATGAAAGAAATACAGACTTTCCTGTTAATCTGCTTGTGCTTATCGGCGTTGAACATTCTTTTATATCAATAAAGCTTCCCCATTCCTCATTATGTCCCGTAAAACGCTTCATAAATCTTGCATAGCAGTATTTACAGCCGTGAGGACAACCGACGTAGGGATTTATTACAAAGTCGCTTGCAGGAAGATTGGATTTTGTGACATAGTCCTTTACTTCAATAACTCTTTCGAGAATTTCCATATTAACCCCTTTTAAAAATAGAAATCAGTCATTTTATTTGATTTTATACTGTTTCTTTTTTGAGTAATGAATATCGGGGCTTTGCCCCAAACCCCACAAGGGCTGCTCGCCCTTGACCCCGGCAGGGGTATGATACCCCTGCACCCGCAATTTTTATCCGAAATTTCGACGAGAAATAGTATTATGCGGTTATTTTTTCTTTTTCTGAAAACGGTAACATATATGGGTTACAGCTTTGTCGGGGGCGAGCCGCTTTGCAAATTTCAGACACTTCATCTTTACTGTCGGAACAGTATATAATTTTCCGTTCATAAGTCCGTCTATGCCCTGCTGTGCGGCGGTTCTGCTGTCGATAGGGCTGCTTGAAAAGCTGACGTGAGCAACCTCGTTAAATTCAGTGTCAACAGGTCCGGGGCATAACGCACTGATTTTGACATTACTGCCTCTGCGTTTGAGTTCCTCATATATTGCACCGGTAAGGCTGACAACATAGTTTTTTGTTGCGTAATATGTTGCCATAAGCGGCCCCGAGAAAAATCCTGCGATGGATGCAACATTAAGAATATATCCCTTGTTTTTTGCGGTGAAATCCTGCAAAAACAGCTTTGTAAGGACGTGTACGGCTCTTATGTTGGTGTCAATCATTTCCATTTCCCTGTCGAGAGATGTTTCGGTGAATTTTCCGCAAAGTCCGAAACCGGCACAGTTGACAAGCATTTCTATATCCTGACTCTGTAAAACCTCGTGGAGCTTTTTACATTCTTCTATGTTTGAAACATCACAGCGTATGCATTTTGCGTGTTTGCCGAGTTCTTTTTTCAGCTCCATAAGCCTGTCCGTCCGTCTTGCAACCAGAATTACGTCCCAGCCACGAACAACAAGTTCACGTGCTATATCCCTGCCGATACCGGAGCTTGCTCCCGTTACCAATGCTTTCATAAAATCCCCTCCAAAAAAATTCTGATATTACTGTAATTACATATTTATTTTGTAAACATCAAAGGCATTTCTGCGTGTTACGGTTAAAATTTCTTCCACGGTTGTGTTTCTTGTTTCGGCTATACGCTGTGCCGTGTATTTTATCATTGACGAGTCGTTTCGTTTCCCACGGAACGGCACAGGTGAAAGATAAGGACAGTCGGTTTCAAGAACAAGCCGTTCAAGCGGTATGGCTTCAATTACTTCAACGGTTTTTCTTGCGTTCTTAAAGGTTACAACGCCGCCGATACCAATGTACATTCCGAGTTTTACTATTTCCTTTGCCATTTCGACGCTGCCCGAAAAACAGTGCAAAATACCCTTTGGCTTGTATTTTTTAAGCATTTCAAGTGTGTCGCCGTGAGCCTCACGGTCGTGTATATTTACGGGCAAATCAAGCTCTGCGGCAAGCTCAAGCTGTTTTGCAAAAACCGTTTTCTGCAAATCCCTTGGAATATCGTAATAGTAGTCAAGCCCGATTTCGCCTATTGCAACGACTTTTTCGCTTCTGGCAAGCTCCCTTATTTTGCATAAATCGTTTATGCTGTTTTCGTCAAGACATTCCGGGTGAAGTCCGACGGCGGCATAAAAACCGTCATATCGCCTTGCAAGATTTATGCTGAATTCCGATGTTTTAATATCCGTTCCCTGATTTACAACGCCGCATACACCGTTTTTGAAAAGCATATCAATAACATCTTCCCTGTCGCCGTCAAAAGCATTGTCGTCATAATGGGCGTGTGTGTCAAATATTAAATCCATACGCAAACTCTCCTTGAAATCCGTGTTATTGGGATTGCTGCTACATACATTTATTTATCGTCTAAATTATAAGACATCATAAACTCCTTGTCAATCTTTGCTTTTTGGCAGGAGCAAAGCTGTTGATAGTAAGAATTTACACAATATTAAGACTTATTTGCATAAAAAACTTGACAATTTAACTGTTATAGTTATAAAATATACATTAAGCGGGTTTGTCCGTTTGTACGGAATAGTAAAACCTGTTTACAAAAGCTTCATCTCAATGAATGCCGTTTGGTTTTATTATATATTATATAATCGGGGATTGCTTATATATATCCCGTGTTCCGTTCCAAAGCAGTTTTGGAATATGTGGAAATATATTTTATGATGGTTCTTTTTATTTTTTGTTTATACAGAATCGGGGATTTGATTATTGCGTTAATAAAGTTACGGATTTTGATACAAAATTTCTAAACAGACATTATTTATAAATTCACTGAAAATATAATATCTGAGCGGCACCTTGGGTTGATTGTGGACTTTTCACTATAAGCGGGTATTTTTGAAAGGTCTATACACAAAAAATCAAAATTAAAAAAAACTAACTTAGGAGGTGTCAGATGAAATGGATCCGATATTTGCAATAGTTCTTATTATCGTTATTTCGGTTTTTGTGGGTTTTTGTGCTTTTTTTGTCGGCGTACAGTACAGAAAAAAGGTCGGAGAAGATAAAATCGGCTCGGCAGAAGAGGAAGCTCAGAGAATCCTTGATGAAGCACAGAGAACAGCCGAAGCAACCAAGAAAGAAGCACTTATCGAGGGTAAGGACGAGGCTCATCAGCTGAGAACGGACGCCGAGCGTGAAATTAACGAGCGACGCAAGGAAATACAGCGTCAGGAAAGGCGTATTCAGCAAAAAGAAGAAACTATCGAAAAGAAGATTGACAGTCTTGAAAAGAAAGAGGAAGCAGCCGTTCAGAAAAACAAGGCTGCCGATGAAAGACTGGCGGAAGCTGAAAGCATCAAGCAGAGTCAGTTTGAAATGCTTGAAAAAATTTCGGGACTTACATCAGAACAGGCAAAGAGTTATATCCTTAACACTCTTGACAATGAGCTTGTACACGAAAAAGCCGTAAAGATTATGGATTTTGAGCAGAAAACCCGTGAGGAATCCGAAAAGAAAGCAAGAGAAATTATCTCGCTTGCAATTCAGAGAGTTGCGGCTGACCATGTAAGTGAATCGACCGTTTCTGTTGTACCGCTGCCGAGTGACGAAATGAAGGGCAGAATTATCGGTCGTGAGGGCAGAAACATAAGGGCAATCGAAACCCTGACAGGCGTTGACCTTATAATTGACGATACGCCCGAGGCTATCACGCTTTCGTGCTTTGAACCCGTAAGGCGTGAAATCGCAAAGGTTACGCTTGAAAAGCTTATTTCGGACGGAAGAATTCACCCTGCACGCATTGAAGAAATGTACGAAAAGGCTCGCCGTGAGGTTGAGGCTACGATTAAATCAGAGGGTGAACGTGCAATTATTGAAGCAGGCGTAAACGGCATACACCCTGAGCTTGTAAAGCTCCTCGGCAGACTGCATTTCCGTACAAGCTACGGACAGAATGTGCTTGACCATTCACTTGAAGTGGCATATCTTGCAGGAATTATGGCGTCAGAACTCGGTCTTGAACCGACTATGGCTCGCAGAGCCGGACTTTTGCACGATATAGGCAAGGCTCTTGACCACGAAATCGAGGGTTCACATATCGAAATCGGCGTTGATGTCGCAAGAAAGTACAAGGAAAGCGAAATTGTTGTTCACGCAATTCAGGCACATCACGGTGACGTTGAGGCAAAGACAATTATTGCCTGTCTTGTACAGGCGGCTGACGCAATTTCAGCGGCAAGACCCGGCGCAAGACGTGAAAACCTTGAAAACTACATCAAGCGTCTTGAAAAGCTTGAAGAGGTTGCGTCGTCGTTTGAGGGCGTTGAAAGGTCGTTTGCAATTCAGGCAGGCCGTGAAATCAGAATTCTGGTTAAGCCCGAAATTATCAAGGACGATGAAATGGTGCTTCTTGCACGTGATATATGCAAGAAAATCGAAGATGAGGTTGAATATCCCGGACAGATTAAGGTCAACATCATCAGAGAAAGCAGAGCAATCGAATACGCAAAATAAAATAATTTTACACACTGTCGGCAGGCTTTACGGGTTATCGGAAGGCCTGCCGATTTTGATATTTTGATGAATTATCCGATTGATGTTGACTTTTTTATATGGTATGTTATATCATTTATATAATAGCAAGGTTTTACTTTTTGTGATGTAACGGTAATACAGCAAAAGTAATTATGAAACAAAAATATTGCAGAAAACAGATTATATACGGAGGGAGTACACTTGAAGTCCGAAAATAAAAAAAGAAAAATATTTCTGATAATATCAGTGTGTGTACTTCTGTCCGTTCTTACCCTCGG
>JBJEOP010000042.1:0-2898 GCA_051880775.1 Acutalibacteraceae bacterium | reverse complement strand
ACCCTGCAAAACCTTTGTGTTTATCACGCTTTTTTAGTTTTGCTCAGGGCTATTAAACCGAAAAAAGCAGGTGAAAACATTTTATGATGAATTATCTGAATACCTATCGCAGATATGCCTGTGATCTGGACAGAATAAATTATGAGGCGAAAAATAACGCCGCCGATTTTGTCAGAATGACAGAAGATGTTTTTCGCTATGATTTAAAACTCATTGTTGAGCAGATAATGAGTTTGAACGGTGACAGACACGTTATTTTGCTTTCGGGGCCTTCCGGCAGCGGCAAAACAACAAGTGCAAAAAAGCTTGCCGATGAATTTAAACTTCACGGAGTTGACGTACAGCTGATATCTATGGACGACTTTTATCTCGGTATAGATTATGTGTGCAAAACTCCCGACGGCAAGCCCGATTTTGAATGTGTTGAGGCACTTGACATTCCGCTTATACGCAGGACAATAGAACAGCTTGCCGAAACAGGCGAATGTATAATTCCGAAATATGATTTCACAATAAGTCAGCGTTCACCCAAAACAAGAGAAATAAAGCTGAGCCATAATTCCGTTATCATTATGGAGGGTATTCACGCTTTAAATCCTATATTCAGCGACGGTATGGCGAGTGATAGGGTTGTTAAAATTTATGTCAGCGTAAAGCAGGGAATAAAATCAGGCGAAGATTATGTTCTTACAAACCGTGACATACGCTTTTTAAGGCGAGTTGTGCGTGATTACAGCTTTCGTAAGGTTGCACCCGAAAATATGCTTGAAATGTGGCCGACCGTGTGTGAGGGCGAAATAAAGTATATCCGTCCGTATCGTTATACAAGTGATTTTACCGTAAATTCCGTTCATATTTACGAGCCCTGTATAATGAAAAATACGGCATTGGAGCTTTTGCAAAAAATTGACAGTGACAATCCGAGCCGTGAATATACGGACAGACTTATACAGTCGCTTATGCGTTTTGAAAGCATAGATTTGTCGCTTATACCCGAAAATTCTCTTATCAGGGAATTTATCGGCGGCGGGTGTTATATCTACTGACAGAACATCCGATAATTTTTATTTTATAACAAGTGTTAATTTTATATTAAACTCCTTGAAGATTACAGACAAAGATGATATAATCTTTTTAATATACAATTTTTAGAAAAGGAGAAAAAATTATGGGTATCCTTGAAGATTTACTTCTTAATGCAAGAACAGCAGTTGATGCCGTAGGTAAAAAAGCAGGTAAGGTTATTGATGTTTCAAAGCTTACTCTTGCGGCGGCTGACCTTAAATCGGAAATATCAAGAAAATGCGAAATTCTCGGACGCATTATCTACGAGGCAAAAACAACAGGCAAAAATTATGATAAAACCATTGATGAGCTTGTTGAAAAAATCAAAGACCTTAATTCACAGCTTGATTCCGTGAATGATATTATCGCCAATTCAAAGCAAAAACAGAAATGCCCGATATGCGGAACTTATAACGCAAAGGGTGCTGTTTTCTGCAATAAATGCGGAGAAAGACTTAGTGTAAAGACTGACGGTGATGAATCGGCTGATACAACGTCTTCAAACATAAATGTTGATTTTGCGGAAGACAGCTTTGATGACGAGGAAATCGGACTTTAATTTTAACTCAAAAAGGCACTGAACCCAAAAATTCAGTGCCTGTTTTTCCGATTTAATTCCATACCGAAAGGAAGTGTTTTATTGATAAAAAGAAAAAGGGAACGAAAAGCACAATCCTTTTTACAGGGTGCAGTAGTGCTTGGAGCAAGTATGGTCATCGTCAAAATTATGGGTATGGTGTACAAAATCCTGCTTTCAAATATGTACGGCGGTGTCGGTACAGGTCTTTTTAACTCGGCTTATGCACTTTACAATCCGCTTTTCACTCTTTCAACGGCAGGATTTCCTATCGCAATTTCACGAATGGTATCCGAAAGTGTAACCAAAAAACGCTTTCGTGATGTAAAACAGATACATAGACTGTCTGTGCCTATATTTGTAGTTTGTGGCTGCGTGTGTTTTCTTGCAATGGTACTCGGCAGCTTTGTTTATGTAAAAATCATCAATGCGGATAACGCAATATTTGCACTTCTGTGCTTGTCGCCGACAATATTCTTTGGCTGTCTTATGTCCATATACCGTGGATATTTTGAAGGTATGCGGAACATGGTACCTACGGCAATATCCGAGATAATAGAGGCAGTCTGCAAGCTGTTTTTAGGCTTTACTGCGTCATTTGTCACAATGCAGCTTTGTCTTAACAGCTACGAAAGTACAGGCTATGTACTCGGAATGAAGTGCGGCAGTATAACGGAGGCTGAGTCCGTCGCCATACCTATTGCGATAGGTGCGGCAATTACCGGAATTTCACTCGGCTCGTTTTTCGGATTTCTCTTTCTGTTTATACGCTATAAACGTGGCGGTGACGGAATAACAAAAGAGGAACTCAGAAATTCTCCTCCGCCACGCAAACCCGGTGCAACAATTCGCACAATGGTAAGAACGGCAATTCCTATCGGTCTTGGTTCAATCGTTATGAGCCTTGCCGATATGATTGACTCCACCCTGGTTCAGGTAAGAATAAACAATATTATGGAGACAAATCCGCAGGCACTCCTTAATGTTTACGGTTCGCTTATTCCCGATGAAATATATTATGCCAACGAAACTCATACCTATCTTTACGGCTGTTACGGAATAGCACTTACGCTTATGATGCTTGTAACGGCAGTGACACAGGTTTTCGGAACAACGGCACTTCCGTCGGTAACTGCTGCGTGGACAAGCGGAAACAAAGCCCAGCTCAAAAAGAGTATGGAAACAGTTATAAGGGTAACCGTTCTTGTGACAATTCCGTCGGGTATCGGTATGTCGGTTCTTGCAGAGCCGCTTCT
>JBJEOP010000041.1:0-2941 GCA_051880775.1 Acutalibacteraceae bacterium | reverse complement strand
CATCAAGACCGAGCTTTTGTAGTGCAGATTCGGTCTTTGCCTGCTGAACATAATCTTCTATTGCAGTAAGGCTGTAATTTCCCTTATAGCCCGACTGATAAAGCATAAATCCAAAAATTTCGCCGACACCGCCGTTTTTTATACCTTCTTCAAAAAAATAGCAGTTATTGAAATTCAGGGATTTTTTTACGGCATCGGAATTTATCGGCTTTATGACATTGAGCTTTAATATGCACACCTGTATCCCCTGTTTTTCAAGGCTTTCTTTTGCAAGGCAGGCATAAGAAAACAGTCTTCCGTAGGTTATTATGAGATCTTCACTGTTTATATCTCCGTAAAAAATATAGTCGGTATTTTCACAGCAATAATCCTGCGGAATATAAAGTTCTCCGCCTCGTGGATAACGCACTGCCGCAACGGACTGAGTATCGTATATTGCGGAATAAAGCATACATTCAAGTTCGGTAAAATCTGACGGTGAAAAAACAGTAACGTCAGGAATTGTGTTCAAAAAAGCAACATCAAAAATTCCCTGATGAGTTTCGCCGTCCTCCCCGACAATTCCTGCACGGTCTATTGCAAGGACTATATGAAGCTTCTGGATTGCCGCATCGTGAAGTATCTGGTCATAGCTACGCTGTAAAAAGGTTGAGTAAACGGCAAAAACAGGAATTGCGTTCCCGACTGACAAACCGCAGGAAAATGTTACGGCATGTTCTTCGGCAATTCCCACATCAAAAAATCTGTTCTTATATTTTTTTGCAAAGTCACTCAGCCCTGTTCCCATAGCCATAGCGGCGGTTATTGCACACAGGCGTGTGTCGCTTTCGGCAAGACTGCACAGACAGTTTCCGAAAACATCGGAATAGCTTTTTTGCGACGGTTTTGTTTCTCCCGTTTCAATATCAAAGGCAGAAATACCGTGAAAATCCTTTGGGTTCTTTTCGGCAAATTCATATCCCTTGCCCTTGATTGTGCAGGCGTGAATCATCACGGGACCGTGTATTCGTTTTGCCGCTTTGAAGGCTGTCTGCAGCTGTTCTATATTATGACCGTCAAACGGACCGTAATAAGTAAAACCAAGCTGTTCAAACATATTATTGCGGTGTCCGAAAAAATTATCTCTTATCCAGTCTTTAAAGGATTTTACACCTTTTGCAAGGGATTTGCCTATGCCGGGAATGTGTTCAAGGCGACTCTGAATATGCGATTTAGCGTCAAGATATGACGGCTTTATACGAATACTTGCAAGGTATCGTGCCATTGAACCGACATTTTTTGAAATTGACATTTTGTTGTCATTAAGAACAACTATGAGATTTTCTTTTGAGCGTCCGGCGTTGTTAAGTCCTTCAAACGCCAGCCCCCCTGATAATGCACCGTCGCCTATTACGGCAACGGTATAGTGTTTATCGTTATTTATTTCTGCCGCACAGGAAATTCCGTATGCCGCTGATATTGACGTGCTGCTGTGACCTGTGTTGAATGTATCGTAAATGCTTTCGTTTCTTTTTGGAAATCCCGAAAGTCCGTTTTCTTTGCGTATTGTATTTATCATAGAATAACGCCCTGTCAGAATTTTATGTGCGTAGCACTGGTGTCCGACGTCCCATACGATTTTATCATCAGGGGTATCAAAAACGCTGTGCATTGCAACTGTAAGTTCAACAACACCGAGATTTGACGCAAGATGTCCGCCGTTGTAGGATACCGTTTCGACAATCTGACTGCGTATTTCTTCTGAAAGTTTGTTAAGTTCTTCAACAGACATTTTTTTTAAATCGGCAGGTGATTTTATATTTTTTAAAAAACTATTATTTTGCATTATATCTTTACTCCGATTTATTTAATATTACTGCATAATTATACTATAAAACGAGCAAATATGCAATTATTTTTCTCTGTTAAGCAGATAAAATGCAAATTTTTTCAGTTCTTCCGTATCAGACTCAAAAACCGACAGACTGCTTACGGCTTTTTCCGTAAGCTCCCTGCTTATTTCACGGCATTTTTCGATACCGAGAAGTGATACATAGGTTGACTTTTTGTTTTGCTCGTCACTTCCGACGGGCTTTCCGAGTGTTTCGGTATCTGATGTTACATCAAGAATATCATCGACAATCTGAAAAGCAATACCGATATTCAATGCATAATCAGCGGCAGCTTTAAGCTGTTCATCATTTGCTCCGGCAGAAATACAGCCAAGCTGACAGGCGGCAGAAATTAAAGCCCCTGTTTTTTTGATGTCCATTATTCTAAGCAGTTCATCTGTTATCTGTTTGTTTTCACTCTCTAAGTCTATTGTCTGACCGCCGACCATTCCGACGGCTCCGGCACATTCGGCAAGAACACTGCCTGCTTTTGCACATTTTTCTGAGCCGTTGAGTGCAAGAGCCTTTTCGGAAAGAATCGTCTGAAATGCAAGAGTAAGGAGTGCATCTCCTGCAAGAAGTGCAATATCCTCGCCGTAAACCTTATGGTTTGTAGGCTTTCCACGACGCATATCGTCATTATCCATACACGGCAAATCGTCGTGAATAAGCGAATATGTGTGAATCATCTCTACCGCACAGGCAAACGGTATAACAGCCTCCTGTGTACCGCCGCACAGCTTTGCAAATTCTATTGCAAGCATAGGACGTATTCTCTTTCCGCCTGCGGTAAGGCTGTATTCCATTGACGAAATAAGATTTTTTTCGTAGTCATAATTTTTCGGAAGATATGACAGCAATTCTTCCTCTATGATTTTTGAATAATCGTTCATTCTTCTGCCTCCGTTTTTTTCTCTTTTTCAGAAATCTGTGTGATTTTCTGTTCAGCTTTCTGCAATACCTCGTAACACTCACCTGAAAGCTTTGTGCCTTCTTCATAAAATTTCATTGAGTCTTCAAGCGAAAGTTCACCGTTTTCAAGAAGTCCGACAATTTCTTCAAGACGGAGT
>JBJEOP010000040.1:0-2959 GCA_051880775.1 Acutalibacteraceae bacterium | reverse complement strand
CAAATGAGTTTCTTAAAAAGAACAGCGACATCAAAAAACTTGACGAGGATTTTTCAAATGAAGATTATGCCTTTTGTGTTAAAAAGGGCAGAACAGACCTTC
This sequence comes from Acutalibacteraceae bacterium, assembly GCA_051880775.1. Lineage (GTDB taxonomy): Bacteria > Bacillota > Clostridia > Oscillospirales > Acutalibacteraceae > UBA1213. The sequence continues at coordinate 2,857 of JBJEOP010000040.1, read as the reverse complement.
TTGACAAGATAAACGCATCACTCGAAAAACTCAAAAAAGACGGCACTCTTGCCGACATTATCACAAACTATATCGGCACTGACGAACAAAAGGGCAAAACGCCATATAAGAAAAAAGACGTTGACCGCAGCAACGGTACAATAGTTGTTGCTACAAATGCCGAGTTCAAGCCGTATGAATATTATGAAAACGGTGTTGTTACCGGCATTGATATTGATATTATGCAGGCAATATGCGACGATTTAGGAATGGAAATGCAGATTGAGGATATGCAGTTTGACTCAATCATTGTTGCCGTTCAGTCAGGCAAGGCTGATGTAGGTGCGGCAGGAATGACCGTTACCGAGGACAGAAAGAAAAATGTTGACTTTTCTGACAGCTACACCAACGCAAAACAGGTTATTCTTGTACGCAACACTGACAATAAAGGCGGCGGAATGGGCTTTATCGACAAATTAAAGCAGAGCTTTGTTGATGATTCAAGATGGCAGTATATCCTTACAGGTCTTAAAAATACACTTATAATTACAATTTTTGCAATACTCATAGGCTTGGTTCTTGGTTCACTTATTGCAATCGTGAGAACGATACACGACCAGAACGGCAAGCTGAAAATACTGAATTTTATATGTAAGATTTATCTTACGATTATCCGTGGTACACCGGCAATGATTCAGCTGCTTATTATATATTATGTAATCTTTGCGTCGGTTGCAATCGACAAGACTATTGTTGCGATTGTTGCATTCGGTCTTAACTCGGCGGCTTATGTGGCTGAGGTTGTGCGTTCGGGTATAAACTCTGTTGACCACGGACAGTTTGAGGCGGGCAGAAGTCTTGGTCTTAACTACAAGCAGACAATGTGGTCGATTATCCTTCCACAGGCATTCAGAAATATGCTTCCTGCTTTGTGCAATGAGTTTATAAGCCTCCTCAAAGAAACAGCTATCAGCGGTTATATAGGACTTAATGACCTCACAAAAGGCGGCGACATCATCAGAAGTCAGACCTTCGAGGCATTCATACCGCTTATTGCAGTTGCACTTATCTACCTTGCAATCGTAATGCTGCTTACTTTCGCAGTAAATAAACTTGAAAGGAAACTGAAAAACAATGAAATCAGATAAACAAATCGGAGAAGTCCTTATTGAAGTTGATAATCTGCATAAGTCTTTTGGTGACCATCAGGTTTTAAAGGGTATTTCAACCACAATCTCAAAAGGTGAGGTTGTTGCGATTATAGGTCCGTCAGGCTGCGGAAAATCAACGTTTCTTCGTTCACTCAATCTTCTTGAAACGCCGACAGACGGCATAATCAGATTTGAGGGAACAAACATCACCGATAAATCCGTTGACATCAATAAAATGCGTGAAAAAATCGGAATGGTGTTCCAGCAGTTCAACCTTTTTCCGAATATGACAATCAAGCAGAATATTATGCTTGCACCCGTAAAGCTCGGCAAAATGACAAAGGAAGATGCGGCAAAAAAAGCCGATGAGCTTTTAGCACGAATCGGTCTTTCCGACAAGGCAGACGCTTATTCAAGACAGCTTTCGGGCGGACAGCAGCAGCGTGTTGCGATTATCAGAGCATTGGCAATGAATCCTGACGTAATGCTTTTTGACGAGCCGACATCGGCACTTGACCCGGAAATGGTAGGCGAGGTTCTCAGCCTTATGAAACAGCTTGCAAACGAGGGAATGACAATGGTTGTCGTAACTCACGAAATGGGCTTTGCAAGGGAGGTTGCAAACCGTGTGCTGTTCTTCAATGACGGTATAATTCAGGAAGAAAACACGCCTGAAAACATCTTTAACAATCCGCAGAACCAAAGACTTAAAGATTTTCTTTCAAAGGTACTTTAATTAAAACATTACGCAAAAGGAAACCGTACTTACAGTCAATGACGACTGTAAATACGGTTTTGCTTTTATTCAGAGTGGAGCTTTAGGAGTTAGGAGTGAGGAGTTAGGAGTGAGGAGTTAGAAATAAGGAATAAATAATGGGTACATTACAATATTCGACAAAATATCGCTTTTAATTCAACGATAATATAAACGGAGGTTTTAAAATAAGGGAACATTATAGCATTATAATCAAACAACAATTTTCCGTGCAAAAAAGAAAAAAGGAGGTTCCGCTTGTATGAATCAGAAATTAAAGGTAAGTATTATGGAGTCACTCTCGTCAGTATTGCCGATAACATTCATTGTGCTGCTATTGAGTATATTTGTAGTTCCGCTTGATGTCGGAACGGTATCAATGTTTTTTGTCGGTGCAGTTATGCTGATTATCGGAATGGGAATGTTTCAGCTTGGTGCAGAAACGGCTATGAGTCCACTCGGAGAGGGCATAGGCACTCAGATGTCAAAATTCAAAAATGTCGCCCTGATAGCTTTTACAGGCTTTGTTGTCGGTGCGTTGGTAACAATAGCCGAACCTGATTTGCAGGTCTTGTCAAATCAGGTGCCGTCAGTTCCGAATATGACAATAATCCTGACGGTATCTGTCGGTGTCGGAATATTTCTTGCCGCCGCCGTGCTGAGAATTATCCTGAAAATAAATCTTGCATATCTTCTTATCGGAATGTATGCTGTACTGCTGATACTGTCGTTTTTTGTGCCGAAAGATTTTCTGGCGGTTGCGTTTGACTCAGGCGGGGTTACAACAGGACCTATTACTGTTCCGTTTATTATGGCGGTCGGTGTGGGACTTTCGTCAATAAGAGGCGACAAGGACGCATCAAGCGACAGCTTTGGTCTTGTTGCCTTGTCGAGTATCGGACCTATACTTGCGGTTATGATTCTCGGCTGCTGCTACAATCCGCAGAATACTGCATATTCTTCCGCTGAAATT
>JBJEOP010000039.1:0-15164 GCA_051880775.1 Acutalibacteraceae bacterium | reverse complement strand
GGCATATCTCTCGGAATTATGCTTGTATGCCTTGTACTGAATATATTTGTTCTTCCTACTCGTGTTGACATTCAGTTCACAGGCGGTACAATCATCAAATACACCTACGGCGGAGATGTTTCCGAAAGCGAAGTAAAAAAGGTTGCACAGGACGCAACGAAAGAAACAATTTCATTTACATTCAGCGAAAACCTTGCCGCTGACAAAAGCTCAAAGGACAATCACATTGTTTCCCTTGAATTTACCGAAACAAAGGCACTTTCCGTTAAGGAAAAAGGTGAGATAACATCGGCACTCACAAAGGCATTCCCCGACAATAACTTCACAGAAAGCGAGTCATCATCGGTTGACCCGTCAAAGGGTGCAAACTTCTTCTTTAAGTGTCTTGCGGCTGTAATTCTTGCGGCAGTGCTTATGATAGTTTATGTAGGCTTGCGATTCAAGAAAATCGGCGGTCTGTCAGCAGGCTGTATGGCGGTTGTTGCACTTATACACGACCTGATTATCGTATATTTCACATTCGTGGTATTCCGTATGTCGCTCGACGATAACTTTATTGCCGTTGTTCTTATGATTTTCGGTTACTCACTCAACGATACAATCGTTATCTATGACCGTATCAGAGAGAACCGCAGAAAACTCGGTCCAAAGACATCAAACGCAGACCTTGTAAATTGCAGTATGAACCAGTGCTTTACAAGAACAATATGCACATCAATCACAACAATTTCAGCAATAGCTGCCGTTCTTGTTGTTGCACTTATCTTCAACATTGATTCAATAATCAGCTTTGCACTTCCGATGATGATAGGTCTTATATCGGGCTGTTATTCATCACTTTGCATTGCTTGTCCTCTTTGGGTTATGTGGACAAACCACAAGGACAAAAGAAAAGCCGCAAAGAGAAACGCAGCAAAACCAAAGGAAAAAGCAAAGGCATAATTTTAATACAGAATTATTAAAGCAATAACAAAAAACAGCGTACACTTCACAAATTGAAATGTACGCTGTTTTATTTTGCTCATCACAGAAAAATAACGGTCATAACAACTCCTAACTCCTAACTTTTAAGAGTTATTCTTGTTGTAAATTATTTGTAAGCCTTTGAGCAGGAGGTTGTCATCAAGGATTATCTTGTGGTTGCAGTAGGGTATAATGCGTGAGGAAAGACCGCCTGTGGCAACAACGGTAACATTTCCGCCGAGTTCTCTGCTCATACGGTCAATCATTCCGTCAATCATTGCCGCATTGCCGAAAACAGTACCCGAACGCATACAGTCGATAGTATTTGTGCCGATAACCTTCTTTGGAGCTTCAATGCTTATTCCTTGCAGTAATGACGCACTTTTTGTGAGTGATTCCATTGAAACCTTTACACCGGGATATATTATTCCGCCACGGTAAACGGAGTCCTTGTCTATTGCACAAATTGTTGTTGCCGTACCCATATCAATAACCATAAGAGGCTTCGGATATTCGGCAACGGCGGCGACAGCACCGACAACAAGGTCGCTTCCAAGCTGTGCGGGGTTGTCGATTTTGATGTTAAGACCGGTCTTTATTCCGGGGCCTACAATCATCGGTTCTTTTGAGATGACTTTATATACTGCCTGTTTGAGTATGTTGTTAAGCTGAGGAACAACCGATGAAATTATTGCACCGTCAAAGCTGTCGGTTGAAAAATTATTCAGTTCAATAAGCATTTTGAAAAGTACGGCATATTCGTCGTCTGTTTTTTCCGTGCTTGTGGTAATGCGTGTTACAAATGCGGTCTTTGAATTTTCTATACCGCCGAAAACTATGTTTGAGTTTCCTACATCAATAGCAAGAATCATTTTGAAAAACTCCTTTTACTTAGAAATTTTTTCGTCAATCAGATGTACATCAAGCTGATTGAACGGAATGGTGATGTTGTTTCTTTCAAGCTCGGACTTGATTTTTTCCTGCATATCCGCCTTGACATTCCAGTAATCCCCCGCACTGCACCATATCCATACGCAAAGGTCAACACTGCTTTCGCCAAGCTGCTGTACCATAACCTTGTTGTTCTGTTCCTGTATTACACGGCTGTCGGTATGTATTATTCTCATAATCACCTTGCGGGCTTCTTCAACATCTTCATTATAGCCGATAGGAATAACGAGGTCAACACGCCTTTGGTCACGGACAAAATAGTTTGTGATGTTGTTTGATGTCAGCTTTGAGTTAGGAATCATAATTTCCTTGTTGTCGTATGTACGCAGAGTGGTGTACATCATCTCGATTTTTACAACCTCACCCTGCAAGCCGTCACTTTCGATATAGTCGCCTGTTTTGAATTTCTTGTTGAGAATTATCAGCGTACCACTCGCAACATTTGCAAGGCTGTCTTTCAGTGCAAGACCTACCGTAACAGTAGCTGCACCGATAGCCGCAATAAGCGTTGTGACATCAACGCCGATTGTCGAAAGTACGCAGATTATTACAAGAAGTTTCAGTGCGGCATTGATAATAGACGCAAGAAAACTTATTACGGTAAGGTCAGCCTTGCCCTTTTGCATTGCCTTGACAAAAATTTTGCATATAACTTTTGTAAGCCACCAGCCCGCAATAAAAATTATTATTGCCGATATAATATTCGGCAGTATCTCCCACAGCCAGTTTGAAGCTTCTTCAAGCCATTTTTGTGCCATTGTGAGTGTTTCTTCAACGCTTTCCATTGAAGTTTCATCAAGCAGGTTAAAATACATAATATCCCTCATTTCATCAATTTTAATGCTATTATAGCACATTTTATTTTCAGATAAAAGAAACAATTTTATTAGTTAGGAGTTAGGAGTTAGGAGTGAGGAGTTGTTTTAGTTAGGAGTTAGGAGTTAGGAGTGAGGAGTTATTCTTTTTTAATTTAGTAAAAAATCCGGGGCGTTTCTTTAAGAATTTTGGGGCATTTCTTTAAGAATTTTGGGTCGTTTCTTTGCTTATATGGGGCACTTCTTTTTAATTTCTTATATAAGAAAAAATAAAAATAATATATTATATATATAAAGAAATACGCTTTAAAGTGCCCTAACGCCCCAAAATCGCTGAAAGCCGCATAAATACTGACTTTTTCGTGGGGCACTTCCGAAAAAGAAGTGCCCCATAGTGCTACAAAAACCATAGAAACGCTACATAAATATAATTCAGCGGTAATTTGTCGTCGGAGGCACTTCTCCACTTGAAAAAAGTTATCAGTTATTGTATGATTATAAAGGAAAACTGTAAACTTAATCAGCGTGAAAGGGAATGTTATAATGGAGTACATTTTATTTCAGAATGTCAACAAAGATACAATATTTTATTCGGTATATAATACGGAAGTCGAAATTCCTGACGAAAGCGACGCTTTGTGCGAAATAAGAAAAGACTTTTTTGAAACAGGCAAAAAACTCAAAAACAGAAATACCGTGAAAACCTCTGCGGATACATTCAGATTTTCTTATGCAATAGAGGACGGGCATATTCTTAAATGGAAAAAACTTCAGGGCAATCAGCAGGTTGAGCGTGTTGTTGAAATCCCTGACGGCTATTATGTTGAAACAACCGATTTTACCAAAAGACCGATAAAAAGAACATATTTTGACCGTCATCATATATGGCAGAAATCTGAGTTTTATTCTCTTAATGACAGATTTACGCCGATTTATGTTCTTACTCCGTATTTTGAGGAGGATAAGCCTGTAATTATCCGCAAGACAAAAAACGGATATACAGATACTCTTTATCCGTTTAATATCGCTCTTGATAAATCATTAACCGAAAAGCTCAACATTCTCACAAACGAACCGCAGATTTTTTGTAAAACAAGTGCAGGAAATTTCTATTTCTGTACGAAATCCGAATATGATGAACGCAAACAGACTCTTGAAAAAATGCTGAAACGTGAAAACAGCTATATACCTGACGAAACAATCTTGGAGAGTGCAAAGGAACCGTCAGCCTTTGTCGTTGACAGCGAAAAACTGGACAGCCGAAATAATGACCCTCAAACAGACGGCTTTAATCTCTCTGACAGCGAGGAAATACATATAAGCAAGCCTGAACCCGAAAATGCTAAAACAGAAGTCCGTAAGCCGTTCGGAAACAAGGAAAAAACTGCAAGCGAGGAGCTTTTATCACAGCTTGACAGTATGCTTGAAAACGGTAAAAGCGAATATTCCGAGAGCAGCGGCATAATTTCGGAAATGCCTGTTGAAGAAAAAGATGAAAGCACACAAACCGAAAGTGCGGAAGAAGAGGACACAAAAATCCCGATGCCACCGTTTGTGTATGAACAGGGAGAAATGCCTGCACCCCGTGAAACCTCCTGCATATTTGCGTCGGAATGTCCCTATGAAACGATTGACAAGCAGATTATTGAATCCGGCGGAAAGCAGTATTTTTACTTTGGCGAGCTGTCCGACAACAAGCGAAACGGTCGTGGCAGAACAGCGATGAAAAACGGCGAAACAGCCTATGAGGGTGACTACACCGACGACAAGCGTGACGGCTTTGGCGTGTATTACTACAAATCGGGCAAGCTGTGCTACACGGGTAACTGGGAGCAGAACAGACGAAACGGACTCGGCGTTGCTTTTTCACCGCTTGACGGCAGTGCCTATATCGGTGAGTGGAAAGACGATACATCAGTCGGCGTTGGTGCAAGCTTTGATAAAAAGGGAAAGCTTCTGTATCTCGGAACTGTCGAAAACGGAAAAAAAGACGGTGCAGGCGTTATCTTTGACGAGAGCAAAAATACATTCTTTGTCGGAAAATACAAGGACGGAAAATTCCTCGGCACAGGCACTCAGTTCTCAAAGGACGGAACAATGCTTTATGTCGGCGAATATATGGGCAATACACGCACAGGAACAGGCACGGAATATAACCCCGACGGAACAGTTAAATACACGGGTCGCTGGTTCAATGATGTTTATGACGGCGAGGGAACGCTCAGCCTTGACGACGGCGGCAAGCTCAGCGGAAACTTCAAAAACGGCAAGGCTTTTGGAAAATGCACTCTGACCGATAAAAACGGCAAAGTAATCTATATCGGCAGCTTTGTAGATAATATTTACAACGGTACAGGACGGCTGTTCTTTGATAACGGCGGTTATGCTGAGGGTCGCTTTGTTGACGGCGAACCGACGGGAGTATTCAACGAATACAACCCCGACAAAAAACTTGTTTACTGCGGCGAATGGACGGATATGCACCGCAGCGGCAGAGGCATAGAATATAATGACGGCGAAAAAATCTATGAGGGCGACTTTGAAAATTCCGTTTACTGCGGTGACGGCAAGCTCTTTGAAAACGGCAAGCTTGTATATACGGGAACATTCTCCGACGGCAAGAAAAACGGCTTTGGCGTTGAGTTTAAAGACGATAAAATGCTTTATCAGGGAATGTGGAAAGACGGCGTTTACGGCGGCTGCGGCATAATATACGAAAACGGCAGTGCAAAATTTGTCGGCGAGTTTGACATCGGCAGGAAAAACGGCAGAATTAACGAAATTTCCGACACAAACATAATAAAAAAATGTCTGTACAAAGACGACGAACTTATATATGTATGCGAATATTCCGACGACGGTTCACTGCTTTATTACGGAAACATAAAAGACAATCAGCGGAACGGTATGGGTTGCAGCTTTATACCTTACTGCGAAAAGCAGTTCGAGGGCATTTTCAAAAACAACGAACCGCAAAAGCCTATGAAAGTCTGTCTGAAAGAATTGCCCGAGCTTCCCGAATGTAAGGAGCTTGAAAACACCGAATACGAGCTTTTCCGCAAAGCACCCGACTATATAATCGAAAAGAATATCTCAGACGGAATATTCACAGGAAAGCTGAAAGACGGCAAGCCCGACGGAAAGGGTACAATACTTTATTCCGACCACAGATACACAGGAATGTTTGCTGACGGAAAGCCGAACGGCGAGGGTGTAGTTTATCTTCGTGACGGCAGAGAGATAAGAGGACGCTTTTCACCCGAACCGTTTACCGACTGCGAAACCGTCATTATGAACAGCATAACCTACTACTACAAATCCGAGTTATGAGAGCGGAGCAGTTTTGAGAGTGGAGAGTGGAGAGTGGAGTTATATTCAAATTGAAAATCATTTACAACTCCTAACTCCTCACTCCTAACTCCTAACTAAAATAGCTCCTAACTAAAAAAGGTGGTTTTTATGAAGACGCTTTATGTTTCTGACCTTGACGGAACACTTCTTGACAAAAAGGCAAAACTTACAACAAAGTCGGTTGAAATAATTAAAAAACTTATAGCTGACGGAATTATGTTTTCGGTTGCAACGGCAAGAAGTGCGTCGGCTGTCGATATTTTAAAACAGCTTGAAATAAATATTCCCTGCGTACAGCTTAACGGTGTGCTGATGTATGATTTTAAAGCACAGAAATATATCGACTGCACTCCTATGGACACGCAAACGGCGGTAAGTATCATAAAAATACTCAAAGCCTTTGACAGAATGTCGTTTGTGTATAAATTCGATTTTGACGGCGGAATAAATGTGGAATTTGAAAAACTGTCAAATGACGTTGAGCGTGATTTTTTCAATGCACGAAAAGACAAGGACTACAAAAGCTTTAAACAGATTGACACCGTTACAGTCAGCGACAGCGAAAGGGTTATTTATTTCACTATGGTTGACAGCTGCGAGCGTTTAAAGCCGATTTATGAAGAAATCAGCAAGCTGCAAAAAGCTAAGGCGACACTTTACAGTGATAATTATTCCGACCTTTATTTTCTTGAAGTGTTCAGTGCGGACGCAACAAAAGCCTCAGGTGTTCAAAAGCTGAAAAAGCTTGTCGGTGCAGACAGGGTTGTTGCGTTTGGCGATAACTTAAACGATATTGATATGCTTAAAACCGCTGATGTTGCAGTTGCCGTAGGTAACTGCGTTGAGGAACTGAAAAAATACGCCGATATAATTATCGGTAACAGCTATGAGGACGGCGTTGCCGAATATCTTTTGAATAATGCCGTGTAAAATATGTCATTTTCAGAAAATTGTCCAAAAACTGCACAAAGTTTAAAAAATGATACTTGAAAAAACAGTCAAAATTTATTATACTGTTCATTGACAGCAAAACTTATTTTCCCGAATTTGCATTAAGGTTAATATTTTGATATTTTATGTTCCTTTGTGCGATTTGGGTTTATTTTATATCTTAAAAGATATTTTTTTAATAGTTTTTGAGGAAATGTAAAATAATAATTATGTATTCAGCTGTCGTGGCAGTAAATCCAAAAATAAAGCAGGTGATGAAATGGCTAAGGAAACAATAGAAAAAGTCAGAGCTGCCGAAGAAAATGCAGAAAAAATGATTGCCGAAAGCCGTGAAAAAGCTAACACTATTATCAAAGACGCCAACGCAAAGGCACGGCAGATTGAAAATCAGTCGTCAGCGGCTGTCGGGCAAAGGCGAGAGGAAATTATCGCACAGTCAAAGCAGTATTCACTTAATGCACTCAACAAGGCAAGACAGGACGCAAAGAACGAAACCAAACTTCTTGAACAACTGGCAAAGCAAAAAGAAAAAGACGCAATAAAGGGGATTATTTCCCTTGTTGTAGGATAAATTAGTTAGGAGTTAGGAGTTAGGAGTTGTTGTGTTGAAATTAGTAACGGTTAATATAACTCCACTTTCCACTCTCCCACTGATAGAGAGGTGATAAGATGGCAAAGGTAAAAATGCAAAAGATAAATCTGTATGCACTGAGGAAAAACCGTAAGGCAATTATGGAGGAACTCCAAAGGCTTGGCGTTGTACAGATTGAGGATATGAAACTTGCCGACAGTATTTTTACCAAACAGAATACGGCACAAAGCCGACGGGTTTTTGAAAAAAGCTCCGATACGGCAACACAGGCGGCGGATATTCTTAACGAATATATCCCCGAAAAGAAATCGCCTTTGTCAATGTTCGAGGGCAGAAAAACTATAAGTGTTGAAGATTATTATACTTTTGTTGACAACAATGATGAAATAATGAGGGTTGCCTATGACATTAACTCTCTGCAAAAGGAAATTTCCGACAAAAAAGCGGATATAATAAGGCTTGAAACACAAAAGGAATCTCTTTCTGTCTGGGGAAATCTTGATGTGTCTTTAAGGTTTCCTGGCACGAAAAAAACAAAGGCTTTTATCGGTACGGTCGCAGGTTCAACGACTGAGGACGAAATACGGGCGGCTCTTGCACAGAAATTGCCCGAAATTGATGATTATGTTGTTGAGGTAATAAGCACACTTCCCGAACAGACCTGTGTGTTTATTCTTGCACATAATTCCGTTGCGGAAAAGCTGGAAAACGCACTTCGTGGACTTGGATTTGCCCGTCCGCCGTTACAGCCGAAACAGCCGCCGCAGGAACGGATAAAAATACTTGACGACAGAATAGCTCAGGCGAAAAATGACATTGAAAATGCCGAAAACCGGATAAAAAGCTATGTCGGAATGAGAAATGCACTTAAATTCATTGCCGATTATTACAGAATGAGGCGTGACAAATACGAGGCAATCGAGCTTTTGTCACAGTCAAAGCGTACATTTATCCTTACGGGATATGTTTCTTCCGAAAACAGTCAGGCACTCGAAAAGCTGCTTACCGAAAAGTACGACGCAGTTGTCGAGATTGAAGAACCCGATGAAAACGATGATGTTCCCGTAAAGCTCAAAAACAACGGCTTTGCACGACCGTGCGAGGGTGTTCTCGAAACTTACAGTATGCCGTCACGGCACGAGATTGACCCAACACCGATAATGGCATTTTTCTATTATATACTGTTCGGACTTATGTTTTCGGACGCGGGCTACGGAATAATAATGATAATTGCCTGCGGTTTTGCACTGCTGAAATTCAAGAATATGGAGGAGTCGCTCAGAAAAAGCGTAAAGATGTTTTTCTTCTGCGGCTTTACAACGACACTCTGGGGACTTTTATTCGGTTCGTTTTTCGGCGACAGTGTGCAGTCAATCGCAACGACATTCTTCCACAGCGATGTTTCACTTCCGCCGTTATGGTTTGAACCGCTGACAAATCCTATGCCTATGCTTATGTTCTCATTTGCGGTAGGTATAGTACATCTGTTTATGGGACTCGGAATTGCAGGCTATCAGGATATTAAACAGAAAAGATATTATGACGCACTTTGTGATGTAGTATTCTGGTATCTTCTTGTCGGAGGACTTATAGTATTTTTTGTAACGACAGATATGTTTATCGGAATGTCGGGACTTAACTTCAATCTTCCGTCGGTTGTCGGAACGGTTGCAATTATATGTGCATCTGTCGGTGCAGTCGGAATACTTCTTACTTCGGGCAGGGATTCAAAAAATCCGTTCAAGCGTCTTTTGAAGGGTCTTTACGGACTTTACAACGTAACAGGCTATCTGAGTGATATTCTTTCTTATTCAAGACTTCTTGCACTCGGACTTGCAACAGGCGTTATCGGTACGGTATTCAACAAAATGGCAAGTATGCTTGCGGGAATTGACGGCGGCGGAATAATCGGTGCAATACTTTATATACTGGTATTTGTAATCGGTCACTCGCTCAATCTCGGCATTAACGCACTCGGTGCTTATGTTCATACAAACAGACTTCAATTTGTTGAATTTTTCGGAAAGTTCTATGACGGCGGCGGAAGAAAATTCACCCCGTACAAAATTAATACTAAAAATTATAAAATCAAGGAGGACATTTAATTATGGGTATCGTATTTGCATTATTGGGAGCTGCCGTTGCAGCACTTATGGCAGGAATAGGTTCGGCTATCGGCGTAGGCCGTGCAGGTGAGGCAGCCGCAGGCGTTGTTACGGAAGACCCCGGCAAGTTCGGAAAGGTGCTTATTTTACAGCTTCTTCCGGGTACACAGGGTATTTACGGACTTCTTATTGCGTTTATGATTCTTTCAAATATCGGTATTTTCGGAAACCCTGTTGATGTAAGCGTTATGCAGGGACTTATGTATCTTGCAGCAGCACTTCCTATGGGCTTTGTAGGACTTTATTCGGCAATCCGTCAGTCAAGAGCGGCTGTTTCGGGTATTGCACTTGTAGCAAAAAGACCTGACCAGATGGGTAAGGCTATTATATTCCCTGCAATGGTTGAAACCTACGCTATTCTTGCACTTCTTGTTTCTATTCTTGCAATTACAGGTATTCCGGGCATTGCAGTATGAGAGGTGCTTTGAATGAACGGACTTGAAAAGATAATCAAAGACATCAACGACGAAACACAAGCCGAATGTGACAAAATTATTGCTGAGGCTCAGGCTAAGGCTGATGAAATTATCAAAAACGCAAACGCAAATGCCGACAAAATTTCATCAGCCGAAAACGATAAGCTCAAAGCATTTGAAAAAGACCTTAAAAACCGTTCAGTATCAGCGGCGGCACTCGAAAAAAGAAAAATCATTCTTGCTGAAAAGCAGAAAATTATTTCCGATATTATAAATAAGGCACACGAGGAAATTCTTTCATTGCCCGATAAGGAATATTTTGACATTCTTATGAAAATTGCCGCAAAGAATATTCAGAGCGGCAGCGGAGAAATCTTCTTTAACGCTAAGGACAAAAAACGACTGCCCAAAAACTTTATCCCCGAACTTAACAAACAAGCAGAAAAAATCGGCGGTAAAGTAACTCTGTCGGACAAAACAGTGAATATTGACGGCGGCTTTGTTCTTACTTACGGCGGAATTGAGGAAAACTGTTCCTTTGAGGCAATATTCCACAGCAAGTCGGAAGAAATGAAGGATACCGTACACAGAATTATAAATCTGAAAAAGTAACTTTACAAAAATTTACTCTTTCAAAAGGATTTGGTGGTGTTTTATTTGCAGAATGAATATACCTATGCCGTTGCAAGAATAAGAGCAAAAGAAATTTCACTGCTGTCCAAGACAGATATTGATACGCTTATGTCGTGCCGTTCGCTTGATGAATGTATAAGATTTCTTGCGGATAAGGGCTGGGCGGATTGCAGTAACGGAGATTTTGAAAAAATGCTTTCGTCTGAGGAGGACAGGCTGTGGTCGCTTATCAACGAACTGACGGGCGACGACAAGGTTTTTGATGTTTTCCGCTATCCTACGGATTTTCATAATCTCAAAGCGTCAATAAAAAGCGTCGTTACAGATGTCAGAGAACCGCAGATATTCTTCCTTGACAGAGGAACAACCGACGCAAACAATATATACAATGCGATAAAGGACAAGGAGTTTGACAGCCTGCCCGAACATCTCAGAGAATGTGCAGAAAAGGCGTATCATACCTTACTTCAAACCCGTGACGGACAGCTTTGCGACATAATTATCGATAAGGCGTCGCTTGAATATATCCGTGATGTCACGAAAAACTCAAAATGCACACTGCTCAAAGATTACGGTGAATTGACTGTTGCGGCGGCTGACATTAAAATCGCCGTCCGTTGTCTTAAAACAGGCAAAAGTCACGATTTTATCAAAAATGCTCTTGCCGATTGCGACACGCTGAATGTAACGCTTCTTGCTGATGCGGCGTCAAAGACACTTGACGATATATACAACTATCTTGCATATACGGATTATTCGGACGCACTTGAATATCTCAAAAAATCTCCGTCAGAGTTTGAACGCTATTGCGACAATATTCTTATGGAGAAAATAAAAGAGCAAAAGCTGAATAACTTTACCGCAGCACCTATTGCCGCATATTTTCTTGCAAGACAAAACGAAATTAAAACCGTCAGATTGATTTTGTCGGGAAAACAAAACGATATTGACGACAACATTATAAGAGAAAGACTGAGGGATATGTATGTATAAAATTGCCGTTATGGGTGACCGTGACAGTATATACGGCTTTGCCGCTCTCGGTCTTGATACCTATGAAGTAAAACAAAACAGCGGCGAGGCGGCAAAAATCCTTAAACGCCTTGCCGAAAACGATTATGCCGTTATCTATATGACCGAACCGCTTTGCTCCGAGCTTGAAACCGAACTCGACAAATACAGGGAAAACTTAACCCCTGCAATCATTCCTGTTCCGGCTGTCAAGGGCAACACAGGCTACGGTCAGGCAAAGGTAAAAAGCTTTGTCGAAAAAGCCGTCGGAGCAGACATAATTTAGTTAGGAGTTAGGAGTTAGGAGCTAGGAGTTGTTGCGGCGGTTAGTTTGTGCGTTGGATTTTAGCTTGATGTGACATTGAGTTGTTGCGTGGGATTATAACAATGCACTGATTTCGCGGAGCAGCCAGCTTAACGGTAACAATAACTTTGAACGCGAATTGGGAGCGGAGGCACTCCGCTGCGGACAATGACTTAACGGTAACGATAACTTTGAACGCAATTTGACAGCGGAGGCACTCCGCCGCGAATTGACAGTGGCGGCACGCCACCCGCTGGAAAGGAATGAGAGAATGAGCCAAGGTATAATAAAAAAGGTTGCAGGTCCTCTGGTAATTGCAGAGGGTATGCGAGATGCAAATATGTTTGACGTTGTAAAGGTAAGCGAACAACAGCTTATCGGTGAAATTATCGAAATGCACGGCGACAGAGCGTCAATTCAGGTTTATGAAGAAACATCAGGTCTGGGGCCGGGTGAACCTGTTGTGTCAACGGGTGCTCCTCTTAGTGTTGAACTCGGGCCGGGACTTATTTCAAGCATTTATGACGGTATCCAAAGACCGCTTGACGATATTATGAAGCAGTCGGGAAATCTTCTTAACAGGGGTATTTCTGTACCGTCACTCAAAAGAGATAAAATCTGGAAGTTTGAGCCGAGTGCAAAAGTCGGCGACACAGTACAGGGCGGAGATATTATCGGAACGGTTCAGGAAACAGATGTTGTACTGCACAAGATTATGGTTCCGAACGGTGTTTACGGAAAAATTAAGTCCATAAAAGGCGGAGAGTATCACGTTGACGAAACCGTAGCGGTTGTTGCACTTGAAAACGGCGGAGAATACAAACTTTCGCTTATGCAGAAATGGCCTGTTCGTGTAGGTCGTCCGTACAAGAAAAAGCTTTCGCCCGATATGCCGCTTATAACGGGTCAGAGAGTAATAGACGCACTTTTCCCGATTGCAAAAGGCGGTGTTGCCGCTGTTCCGGGACCTTTCGGAAGCGGAAAAACAGTAGTTCAGCACCAGCTTGCAAAATGGGCTGAGGCTGACATAGTTGTATATATCGGATGCGGCGAGCGTGGAAACGAAATGACTGACGTTCTTAACGAATTTCCTGAGCTTATAGACCCAAAGACAGGCTATTCGCTTATGGAGAGAACGGTTCTTATTGCTAACACCTCCGATATGCCTGTTGCGGCACGAGAGGCGTCAATTTATACAGGTATTACAATAGCCGAGTATTTCAGGGATATGGGATATTCCGTTGCACTTATGGCTGACTCAACATCAAGATGGGCAGAGGCACTCAGAGAAATGTCAGGTCGTCTTGAAGAAATGCCCGGTGAAGAAGGCTATCCTGCATATCTCGGAAGCCGTCTTGCACAATTCTATGAGCGTGCAGGTCGAGTTATTTCTGACGGCAAAGAGGGCAGAGAGGGTGCATTGTCTGTTATCGGTGCAGTTTCACCTCCCGGCGGTGATATTTCAGAGCCTGTTTCTCAGGCAACACTCAGAATTGTAAAGGTTTTCTGGAGTCTGGATTCATCACTTGCATACAAGCGTCATTTTCCGGCTGTAAACTGGCTGACGAGCTATTCGCTTTATGTTGATAATCTTGCCGACTGGTTCAACGAAAATGTTGCGTCAGACTGGACAGATTGTCGTGGCAGAGTGATGAGGCTTTTACAGGAAGAGGCTGAGCTTGACGAAATCGTAAAGCTTGTAGGTATGGACGCACTTTCGCCGTCAGACAGACTTAAACTTGAAACAGCACGTTCAATCCGTGAGGACTTTTTGCACCAGAACGCTTTTCACGATGTTGACACCTACACAACTCTTGAAAAACAGTATATGATGATGAAACTTATACTCAAATACTATGATGAGTGCAACGACGCTCTTGCAAAGGGCGGCAACATTGAAACTCTTGTTGCACTGCCTGTCCGTGAGCAGATAGGACGATTTAAATATGTTCACAAAGATGACATAAAGAATGAATATGAGCTGATAAACGGCAAACTTGAACAACAGGTTGACGCATCACTCATAAAAGAGGAGGATGACTGATAATGCCTAAGGAATACAAAACCATACAGGAAGTTGCAGGTCCTCTTATGCTCATAAAGGGCGTTGAAAATGTAACCTATAACGAACTCGGAGAAATAGAGCTTGCAAACGGTGAAAAAAGACGGTGCAAGGTTCTCGAAATAGACGGCACAAACGCTTTGGTACAGCTTTTTGAAAATTCAGCCGGAATTAACCTTTCAAACAGCAAGGTTCGTTTTCTCGGAAGAACAATGGAACTCGGCGTTTCTGAGGATATGCTGTCAAGAGTTTTTGACGGACTCGGACAGCCGATTGACGGCGGCCCCGATATACTGCCCGAAAAGCGTATGGACATCAACGGACTGCCTATGAACCCAGCCGCAAGAAACTATCCTCAGGAATTTATACAGACGGGTATTTCCGCTATTGACGGACTTAATACACTTGTAAGAGGACAGAAACTGCCGATATTCTCGGCAAGCGGACTGCCGCACTCACAGCTTGCCGCACAGATTGCAAGACAGGCAAAGGTAAGAGGCACAGACGAGCCGTTTGCGGTTGTTTTTGCCGCAATGGGTATTACCTTTGAGGAGTCGAATTTCTTTATTGAGAGCTTTAAACAGACGGGTGCTATTGACAGAACCGTAATGTTTATAAATCTTGCGAATGACCCGGCGGTTGAGCGTATCGCAACACCGAGAATGGCACTTACAGCGGCTGAATATCTTGCGTTTGACGCAGGTATGCACGTTCTTGTAATTATGACGGATATTACGAACTACGCCGACGCACTCCGTGAGATTTCGGCGGCAAGAAAAGAAGTTCCGGGTCGTCGTGGCTATCCGGGATATATGTACACCGACCTTGCGACAATGTATGAGCGTGCCGGACGGCAAAAGGGCAAAAACGGCAGTATTACACTTATTCCTATTCTTACAATGCCTGAGGACGACAAGACTCACCCGATTCCTGACCTTACAGGCTACATC
>JBJEOP010000038.1:0-15202 GCA_051880775.1 Acutalibacteraceae bacterium | reverse complement strand
GCATCTGCCTTACAAGCAGAGGGTCACAGGTTCGAGCCCTGTTGTTCCCACCAAAAGTGGTCCGGTAGTTCAGCTGGTTAGAACGCTAGCCTGTCACGCTAGAGGTCGACGGTTCGATCCCGTTCCGGATCGCCACTTTTGCCTCTGTAGCTCAGTCGGTAGAGCAGGGGACTGAAAATCCCCGTGTCGGTGGTTCGATTCCGCCCGGAGGCACCATACAATGCGGATGTAGCTCATCTGGTAGAGCGCAACCTTGCCAAGGTTGAGGTAGCGAGTTCGAGCCTCGTCATCCGCTCCATTGGAGCTTAATAAGAGATTAAGCTCCATTTTTAAATGGCGTCATAGCCAAGTGGTAAGGCACGAGTCTGCAAAAC
Organism: Acutalibacteraceae bacterium; assembly: GCA_051880775.1. Taxonomy (GTDB): domain Bacteria; phylum Bacillota; class Clostridia; order Oscillospirales; family Acutalibacteraceae; genus UBA1213. The sequence continues at coordinate 14,828 of JBJEOP010000038.1, read as the reverse complement.
TCCGATTCCCCAGTTCGAATCTGGGTGACGCCTCCAAGAAAAAATCCGCTCTCAAACGAGGGCGGATTTTTTTAGTTAGGAGTGAGGAGTTAGGAGTTAGGAATGAGTGTGACCGTGAGTTTGTGCGTGAATTTTAGTTTGTTGCAACATTTAATTGTTGCGTGGAATGATAATAAGCACTAATCCTGCGGACACAAACTAAACGGTAACAATAACTTTGAACGCAATTCGGGTGCGGCAGCTTGCCGCCGTCACGTTGCTATAAGCATAACAAGCGTACCTGCAATAATCATAATCAAGCCGACAGCCGACTTTTTGGACAGCTTTTCGTGGAATACAAAATAAGAAAAAATAACCGTTACAACAATACTCAGCTGGTCAATGGGGACAACCACGCTTGCAAGTCCGTCCTTTAACGCTCTGTAATAGCACAGCCACGAGCCGCCCGTTGCAAGTCCCGAAAGACATATAAAAATCAATTCGTTTTTATTGATTGACTTCAATTCGTGCTTTTTACCGCTGACAAGCACCATAACCCACGCCATAATCAGCACAACAACCGTGCGGATTGCCGTGCCGAGATTTGACTCGACTTCGGAAATTCCGACCTTGCCGAGGATAGATGTCAGGCTTGCAAAAACAGCCGAGCCGACTGCATACAAAAGCCAGCGGTTTCCTTTTGGCTGTTGTATGATTTGAGTGTCCTTTTTTTCAATCATCATAAGTGTGCCTATACCGATTAAAACAACGCCCACAGCCCTTAAAAGACTTATTTCCTCGTGAAGAAATATAAAGGCAAGCAGAATTGTAAGAACGGTACTTGATTTGTCAACGGGTACAACCTTGTTTATATCTCCGCACTGCAATGCCTTAAAATAGCACAGCCACGACGCACCCGTTGCAAGTCCCGAAAGAATGAGAAATACCCACGCTGTTGAGCCGATAGAGCCGATTTGCGACTGTGAGCCGACGATAAACACCATAAGCCACGAAAAAATAAGTACAACAACCGTGCGGATTGCGGTTGCAACAGTAGAGTCTGTTTTGCGTATTCCGCATTTTGCAAGGATTGAGGTTATTCCCGCAAAAAGTGCAGAACCAAATGCAAATAAAATCCACATATTATCATCTCCAGAAATTACCGCAAGTATCTTAAAATATCAAAAATACCGTGTTTATTTTTATGAGGTTTTTATTCCTTATATGTCAATATATGTATATTATAGCATACTAAAAGCACAAAGACAACGAATATACAATCTGACTTTACTTTAATATGAATAATTTTCCTGACATATTCATATAATAGTTAGTAAACAGAGTGGAGTGTTGAGTGTGGAGTGTGGAGAGTGGAGAGTGGAGAGTGGAGTGTGGAGTTGTTGCGTGGAATGATAACAATAACTTTGTAAAAAAGCAATGCCTGTATATTCGTGGTGAATATACAGGCATAAAGATTATTCTGAGATAAGCTGTTCGAGGTCTTCTTTTGGCTTAAAGCCTATTGAAGATGCGGCAACCTCGCCGTTTTTTATGAGTAAAAGTGTAGGAATACTCATAATGTTGTAACGCTCGGCAAGCTCGGACTGTTCGTCGATATTGATTTTACCGACCTTGATTTGCGGATTTTCTTCCGCAACCTCGTCAACAAGCGGTGAGAGCATTCTGCACGGACCGCACCACGCTGCCCAGAAATCAAGAAGTACAGGCTTGTCGGAACGGATTACTTCATTTTCAAAGTTGTCCTTGTTTATTTCGATGACTGACATTATTAACTCTCCTTTCATACTTTATGATTATATTATGTCCTTGAATTTCGTTATAAATAACTATTTATTTTTTGTGTTTTGCTTTTTGGATTTTTTGGATAAATCTATTTTATCACTGCTTGTGCTTTCGGACTGTTTTCTGCCAAAAGATTTGTAGTTTATAAGAGCGTTTACAAACATAGGGTGTTTTTCGGTAAATTCGGCTTCAAGCTCGGGATGATTCATAATGTAATCTTCCTGCTGTTTTGCGTATATGCTGAAAATATTAAGGATACAAATAATAATATACATTATTATTGTTAACACAGAGCCTATTGCAATAAACGGATAGATTATAAAATAAATATCAACAAGGCACAAAACCGAGCCTACAAGGGCAATAATATGCTTTATGTGTCTTGTTTTGTCAAAGCTTGCAGCAAAAAAGCATATTATAGGAATTATACCGAGTGCATAGGCAAAAAGCGAGTTTGCGATAGTGCCGCCGGAAGTACCGTTGAACATTTCGCTGATACTGCCGCCGAACATAAGCTGCAAAGCCGTCTGAGAGATTGTAACGCTCGCACCGAGTAATTTTTGTGCATTGGTTACTGCATCGTTGAGGGCTTTGACGGATTTGTCGGTGTATGTTGAGCGGTCTGTGTCCTTTGCCTTTAAGATAAGTTTTTGCAAATCCTCCGACTGTACATCGGCACTTATGTGGTAAACCCAGTCAAACTGAGCCGAATTGATTGAAATCGAGTTGCTTGGTTCTAAGGCACTTTCTTCTTTTTTGGGGTCTGTTTCAAGTCCGTCAATGGCGGCTTGAAGTTCTTTTTCTGCGGCGTCAATTTCCTGTTGAGTTGCCGCCTTGCTGTATGCGTCCTGAACATTATTGGTGATTTTGAGGTCATCGGTAATGTAGAAGGTAGCATTTATAAACGGCAGAGAGAGAAGAAAAAGACAGATTATAAAGCACCATACCAAACAAATTCTTATGATTTGTGACGGTGTACGCAGAGCCTTTTTGTGTTTTTTCTTGTGCGGAACATTTTTAACTTTTTCCGTTTGAGTTTTTTGCATTAAAATATTATCCTTTCAAAATCAGCGTGAGCCGAATTTTTCTTTGTAGTTGTCTATTGTAGCCTGAATGATTGCAACTGCTTCATCCTTGCCTTTAACCTCGTCAACAACTGTTTCTTTGTTTTCAAGAGCCTTGTAAACAGAGAAGAAGTGCGTCATTTCGTCAAAAATATGTTTCGGCAGCTCGGAAATATCCTTGTATTCGTTGTATGTCGGGTCATTGAACGGGATTGCGATGATTTTTTCGTCGTTTCTTCCGTTGTCAAGCATAGTGATTACTCCGACAGGATAGCACTGTACGATTGTCATAGGAACAATCTGTTCGGAACAAAGTACAAGAACATCGAGCGGGTCAAGGTCATCTGCATAAGTACGGGGAATAAAGCCGTAGTTGGCAGGGTAGTGAGTTGATGTATGAAGAATACGGTCAAGCTTCAAAACACCTGTCTGTTTGTCAAGCTCGTATTTTGCTTTACTTCCCTTCGGGATTTCAATAACAACCATAAAATTTTCCGGATTTATTCTTGAAGAATCCATATCGTGCCATATATTTTGCATAATGTTTCGCTCCTTTATTGATTAAAATTCGGGAATGTTCCCCTATAATATTCTTATTATAGCATAAGCATATCTTAGTTTCCATAGTTTTTTTATTTAATTGAAAAATTATTTATTCGACAAATTTTCGAAAAAAGTTATAAAATTTTCAAAAAAACATTTTATTTTTTATAAAAATAGTGTATAATGGTAGTTGTAATTTATGAATTTTACATATACAATACGAAAAGAGTGTGAAATATGAAAAACAACTTCAAAAAATCCATAATAGTTATTCTCGCTTCGCTTATGGCATCGTCAGCTATGGCGGCGTGTTCAGCTCCAAATTCCGAGTCGTCGGAGTCATCACAGGAAAGCAGTCGGCAAATATCGTCGCAGGAAAGCAGCAAAGAGGTATCAGAAAACAGTACCGTTAAAAAAACAGAATATACAAATCCGCTTACGGGGCTTCCGTCAGACAAGGATATTTCAAAATCCAGACCTGTTGCGGTGATGATTAACAACATAGAATACGCACAGCCGCTTATGAGCGTTTCAAAGGCTGATATAATATACGAATGTCTTGTTGAGGGCGGAATAACACGTCTGCTTGCAGTGTATAAAAATCCCGGGAGCGTCGGGACAATCGGCAGCATAAGAAGTGCAAGACCGCCGTTTATCGAGCTGGCAAGAGGCTTTCAGGCAGTATATGTTCACTGCGGTACAAGCACACAGGCTAACGATATACTAAAAACGGGTGTTCTCAATTCCTTTGACCTCGGAATATACAGTTCATGGGCGTGGCGTGATCAGGAAAGACTTGACGGGGGCTATGCCGTTGAACATACACTTGTAACGGACGGCAAAACCGTTACCGAAAACGCACAGGACAACGGAGTTGATATGACGGTTTCATACACCTATCCGCAGAAATTCGGCGATAACTCACAGGTGAACAGCGGCATTAAAGCCGAAAAAATAACCGTTCCGTTTTCAAGCTATAAAACGACATCTTTTGAATACAACGAAAAGGAAAAGACTTATGTTGTTTCACAGTTCGGTGAAGAAATGTACGACAGCACTTATGATGTTCACAACACCGCCGAAAATGTACTTGTACTGAATGTAAATTCCTATCTTATCGACGACGAACACGTTAATCTCGACCTTGTGGGAACAGGTGAGGGCTACTATATAAACGGCGGCAAGGCGATTAAAATAAAATGGTCAAAAGCCGATTCCGACTCTCCGCTTAAATACACAACAGAGGACGGCAGTGAGCTTATAATGAAAGCCGGCAGACAGTATGTGTGCTGTATTCCGCTTTCAAATCAGGCGGAAATCTCCTGAAATCAAAAATTTTAAAGTCAAAAATCCCCGAAATTTTTACGAATTTCGGGGATTGATTTTTATAAATTATAAAGGTTTTTATTGTTTGGTTTCGCTGACCTGTTTTTGCGGAATAATTACCTTTTTAATCGGAACAACTCCGTCATACTTAATCTTGAACTGAACCTTTCCCGTGAAAGCATTGTCGCACACAGGACACGAAAACCTGGCGAAAAACGCTTTGTTTTTTGCTTCCCATTCATTTTGCTGTTCTGTTCTTGCACCGCACTTACAGCAGTTAAAAAACATAAGGCTTTTATCGACAGCGGGATTGTCAAGGTGTGATATGAACGTCGGGTGAAAGTTAAGCCTGTTGTAAAATTCGTCGCAGTCGGCACGCTGAATATGAGAAATAATTGCCGGCTTTGAATAAAGCTCCTTAAAGCACATTGCCGTAATAATACTGTCAGACACGGCACGGTGCTGAGGTATGTCGGATATGTCAATATTCAGAATTTCTGCGGCGGCAGAAAGACCGAGTGATTTTTCGGAAACACCAAGCATATCCTGACAATAGGTCTGCAAATCAATATATTCTTTTACAAACGGCAGACGCTCGGTTTTAAGATGATACTTGCTGTTTGAGATAAGGGCATAAAGGTCGCTTGTACTCCAAGTCATAAGAATACAGTCTTTTGTAAACTTACGGAATTTACTGATTGCATAGGGGAAAGGGTAACCCTTGTTTACCTCCTCGTTTGTAAGGCTTGTGAGTGTGCGTACCGAAGAACAGAGTCGTTTCCCGATCTCAGGACGGACAAGCATAGAAAATTTATCTGTAATATTCATTTGTTCATCGACTTTTACAGCACCGAACTCAATAATTTCGTTGATATAGCTTCCGAGTTTTTTGCTGTAAGTGCCGTTCCATTCAAGATCGAGAATAACAAAATTCATAAATCAGCAGCCTTTGCTTTGTTGTTTAAGTCTTTGCTCTTTGTTGAGGATAACCTTACGCATACGGATTGATTTAGGAGTAACCTCAACAAGCTCGTCATCGTTTATAAATTCAAGTGACTGTTCAAGACTGAGTATTGTCGGCGGAGTAAGTTTAAGAGCTTCGTCAGAGCCTGAGGCACGGGTGTTTGTGATGTGTTTTTTCTTGCAGACATTGACAACCATATCTTCATTTTTGGGGTTAGCACCGACAACCATACCCTCATAAACCTCAACGCCCGGTCCTATAAACAGACGGCCTCTGTCCTGAGCGGCAAAAAGTCCGTAGCCCGTGCTTGTGCCTGTTTCGTGGGCAATAAGCGAACCCTGTGAACGATGCTGAATATCGCCCTTGTAGTCCTCATAGCCGTCAAAGATGTGGTTCATAATACCGTTGCCGTTAGTGTCGGTCATAAATTCAGGACGGTAGCCCATAAGACCTCTTGCAGGAATTCTGAACTCAATATGAGTAATGCCTGTTTCTCTTGTGCCCATATTTATCAGTTCGGCTTTTCTTGAACCGAGTTTTTCCATAATTGCACCGACATAATTGTCAGGCACTTCAATCATAAGCAGCTCCATAGGCTCCTGCATTTTGCCGTTTACGTTTTTCATAATAACCTTCGGACGGGAAACCTGAAATTCGTAGTTCTGTCTTCTCATTGTTTCAATGAGAATAGAAAGGTGCAGCTCACCACGACCCGAAACCTTGAAGGTGTCAGCCGAGTCGGTTTCTTCAACACGCATCGCAACATTTGTTTCAACTTCCTTGAAAAGTCTGTCACGCAGATTTCTTGAAGTTACATATTTACCCTCACGGCCTGCAAACGGGCTGTTGTTTACCATAAAGAGCATTGAAACCGTCGGTTCATCAATCTTGACAAAGGGCAGCGGCTCCTGATGCTCGGGGTCGCAGGCTGTTTCGCCGATATTAAGGTCGGAAATACCCGAAACCGCAACTATATCGCCGAGCTTTGCCGTTTCAGCCTCAACTCTTTTAAGACCCTCAAACTGATAAAGCTTTGTAATTCTTGCATTTTTTCTTCCGCCGTCATTATGACAAAGAGTAATGCTCTGTCCGACCTTGCAGCTGCCTCTTTCAACACGGCCGATACCTATTCTGCCTACATAGTCGTCATAGTCGATATTGGAGAAAAGGATTTGCAGCGGTCCGTCCATTTCACCCGTCGGGGCAGGAATTTCCTTGATAATTTCCTCAAACAGCGGCTTCATATCCGTACCCGGTACGTGCGGGTCAAGAGAGGCGTAGCCGTCACGACCCGACGCATAAACAACAGGAAATTCGAGCTGATCCTCGTCGGCACCGAGTTCGATAAAGAGGTCAAGAACCTCGTCAACAACCTCCTCGGGTCTTGCACCGGGTCGGTCGATTTTGTTTACTACAACAAGCGGTTTCTTGCCGAGAGCGAGAGCCTTTTTCAGAACGAAGCGTGTCTGAGGCATACAGCCCTCAAAGGCGTCAACGAGAAGAAGAACGCCGTCAACCATCATAAGAATACGCTCAACCTCGCCGCCGAAGTCAGCGTGACCGGGGGTATCTACAATATTTATTTTTACACCGTTGTACATTACGGCGGTGTTTTTTGAAAGAATAGTAATTCCACGCTCTCTTTCAAGATCGTTTGAGTCCATTACTCTTTCGGCAACTGTTTCGTTTGCCCTGAAAATACCGCTCTGTAAAAGCAGCTGGTCAACAAGGGTAGTTTTACCGTGGTCAACGTGAGCAATAATGGCAATATTTCTTAAATCTGATCTTGTATCCATCAAAAAATCCCTCTTTTTCTCACTTTTAAATACATTTTCACGATTTTATATTATAACATATTTTTCAACGCCTTACAATAAATTATCTTAAAAAATGAAATTTCGACGAAAAGCAAAAAAAAATCTCCCCAAAACGCATTGTTTTGGAGAGATTTCTCTGTTTAGTGCTTAATATCTTTAAGCGGAATTATTTGGAAGCTTTTGACTTCTTTGATAATACAATCATAAGTGTAACAACAACAGCTGCTGCGAGTGCAATACCGATTACGAGCATAACAGGGAATGAATCGCCTGTGTTTGCCGGTACATCGTTTCCGCTGTTAGTGTTGCTGTTCTGAGGTTCTGTGTTTGAGTTGTCATCTGCCGGTTTTGTTGATTCTTCCGGCTGTGATGGCTGTTCAGGATTGTAACCCTTTACAAGAACTGTTGCGGAAATCGGTTCAACTGAAACTTCGCCGTTTACTGTTGCAAGAACAGTATTGCCTGCCTGATTGCCGCTTACATATACGTCCCATTCGCCGTCAGGAAGTGTAACATTTGTTGTTTCGCCGTTAGGATTGTAAACAACGAAAATCTGTTCAGCAGCCTCGTTGTTTGCAGCACCGTCGATTGAATAAGCGATAACGCCGTCATCAAGACCTTCTGAAACAAAGCTGAGGTACTTGTTTACATCTTCGTTTGTTGTCATTCTGAATGCTGAGTGAGCCTTTCTGAATGCGATAAGACCCTTGTAGTAGTTGTAAACGTCCTTGTAGTCTGTAATTCTTGAATAGTCAAGGAGGTTTACGGAGTCAGGAGATGCGTAGCTGTTATGCTCGTATATCGGCTTGCCTTCGTCGTCAACGCCCTTAATCTTTGTTCTGAGGAATTCCTCGCCTGCCTGAATGAAAGGCACGCCCTGTGAAGTATAAACGATTGCGGCAGAGAGGAGGTTCTGCTTAATCTTGTCTTCTTCTGAATCGTCAGGATTTGAAGAGTTGATCTTATCCCAGAGTGTGTAGTTGTCGTGGCATGAAGCGTATGTAATTGTCTGTGTCGGTGCCGGTGACCATGACGGTGTGCCGAGTATACCGTTCATAAGAGCTGTTGCCTTTTTGATGTTGCCGTTGATGTATCCGGGGTCTGCTGCGTCAAATACACTGCCCTTGATTGCGTCACGGATTGAGTCGCTGAAATAGCCGACACCCGGTGTAAGAGAAGCATTAGACTGATTTGCCATTGTTACGTCTTTTGAGATGTTTGTGCTCATTGTCCAGCCTTCGCCGTAAATGCAGATTGCCGGGTCAATCTTGTTGAGAGCTTCACGAACAGCATTCATTGTGTCTGTGTCGATAAGTCCCATAAGGTCAAATCTGAAACCGTCAAGGTGATATTCATTTGCCCAGTATGCAACCGAGTCAACGATGAATTTACTAACCATTGATCTTTCAGAAGCAACGTCGTTGCCACAGCCTGAGCCGTTTGAGTCTGTTCTGTAGAAATATCCCGGAACGAGCTGATTGAAGCAGTAGTTAGTGTTGTAGGTGTGGTTGTAAACAACGTCCATAACAACGCCGATACCTGCATTGTGGAGGCTCTGAACCATTTGCTTGTATTCGTTTACTCTTACTTCACCGTTGTAAGGATCCGTTGAGTATGAGCCTTCGGGAGCATTGTAGTTCACAGGGTCATAACCCCAGTTGAACTGCGGTTTGTCGAGCTTTGTTTCGTCAACACTGCCGAAGTCGTATGACGGGAGGATATGTACGGTTGTAATTCCGAGGTCTTTGAGGTGGTCAATACCTGTCGGAACGCCGTTTGAATCCTTTGTTCCTGTTTCTGTGAATGCAATGTATTTGCCTGTGTTCTTGATTCCGCAGTCAGGATCGCTTGAAAAATCTCTGATGTGGAGTTCATAGATTGACATATCGGTTGTGTTAGCGTAGGTATGTCTTGCGTCGCTGTCCCAGCCGTCAGGATCTGTTGAGTCAAGGTCAAGAATCATAGCTCTCTGACCGTTTACGCCTACTGTTCTTGCGTAAGGGTCAACGATATCCTTGTTTGTCTTGCCGTCGAAGTAAGCGGTGTAGGTGTAGTATTTGCCGTTGAGGTCACCGTCTACACTTGCAACCCATGTACCCTTGACATCGATTGTCATTTCAACAACTGATGTTGCTTTTCCGCCGTTGCCTGCGTCATAGATGTTGAGTTCAATCTTGGTTGCAGTAGGAGCCCATACACGGAAAGATGTTTTTTCCTTAGTGTATGTTGCACCGAGGTCGTCGCCGTCATAGGTGTACATATCTTCAAATTCCTTTGAAGAGAAGTACTCAGGCATTTTAACAGCGATTGTTGTGCCTTTGAATGTTATTGAGTAGCTTTTGAGGTAGTCCATTTCCTCAGCAACAGTGATTGTACCGTTAGCACCGTTCGGAGTAATGCCTGTGATTGTGAGTGCATTTCCGAGTGCGTCTGCAACAGCAAAGTCATCTGCTGTAACGGCGTCATCTGCCTGTGTGAGTGTGTAGGCGATTTCAGTTCTTGTGTTGGCAAGAGCCTTTGAAATCTTTGTGCCGAGAACGACATCACTGCCGTTTACAACCTCAAAGTCTTCCTGACCTGATGTGCAGTAAACATCAATGGTACCTGAAACAACTGCACCGATGTCAAGTTCACGGTCGCCGTCAGGGTCCTTTGCTTCCCAGTTGCCCTTTCTTACGATAAAGCCGAGTGAAGTTGCACCGTCAGGTACTGTAACTGTTGCAACAGCACCCTTTGCGTCGCCTTCATCAACAAAGTCTGTTGACCAGCCGTCGCTGTCTGTCCATGTCCAGAGCGACCATTTGTCATAATTTCCGTCTTCACGAAGATAGTGGAATTTAGCAGTTATTGTATTTGCCGCATTTACAAGGCTTGCAGGCAAAACAAAACAGCTGATAACCAGCATCATTGTGAGAACGGAAGCTATGACACTTTTGGAAATTCTTTTAGCGTTCATTGTTCTGTCTCCTTTGTGATTATTGTCAGCGTGAATTTCTGTATATTACAGACGCTGAATATTAACTACATTATAACATCTTATTACGATAAAATAAACGGATTTTTAATTTTTTAAGAATGTCATATTATCAAATTTTTCGGACATTTTTAATACATTTTGCACAAAGTACATTAAAATTATCCTTTTATTTCCTTTTTAAAGGTTATTTCCTTGTCAATATAAGTCAGCACAAGGCTGTCTTTTTTTATCTTGTAGCCTATATTTAAAACACCGTAATTTTTTGACACCACGGTTATTTTTTCCGTATCGGCAATATATTCCCCGTTAAATTCAAATACGGAATTATCACTTATTTCCGCACTTATCAGCATACGACCGTCAGCAAAGCTCAGAGTACACTTTTCTTTTTCAAAACTGTCATAAATCACCCATTTGTGCATTACCAGTTCATCACAGCAGTCCGACGGCGGTGCAGCCGTACACGAGCAAAAAGCCAACACCATTACAACGGCAATCAATATGCAAGCAACCCTTCTTATAAAAATCAACCACCCTTTTTTAGTTAGGAGTTAGGAGTTAGGAGTTAGGAGTTAGGAGTTAGGAGTTAGGAGTTATTGCAATAACTAATCCTGCGGAAAATGACTTAATGCTAACAATAACTTTGAACGCAATTTGCCGGCGGAGGCACTCCGCACTCCACTCTCATATAAAAATAATTATGAATTATGAATTATAAATTATGAATTATATTAAAATATTTGTAAAAAGATTAAAATTTGCAGGAATTTAAAATAAGACTTGCATTTTTAAAGCTTGTATATTAGAATATTTAAGGAATTTAGTCGATTTTTGCATTTTTAAAAAATTGAATTTTTATTTTCAGGAGGAAGATACCTATGCCGCAATATTCGTCAATGGATCAGAATTCACTCAAAGAGGAATACAAAAAAATTTCGGAGCAGTATGCGTCCTACAAGGAACAGGGACTTTCACTCAATATGGCAAGAGGAAAGCCGGGTGCAGAACAGCTTGATATTTCAAACGATATGCTCAGCGTCCTTACACCCGAAACAATGTTCAAGACAGAGGACTGTCCCGACTGCCGTAACTACGGCGGACTCAGCGGCATTGAGGAGGCAAGAAAGCTTTTTGGCGACATTCTCGGCGTAAGCAGTGAAAATATATTTGTCGGCGGAAATTCAAGCCTTAATATGATGTTCGACACAATCGCCTGTATGATGGAGCAGGGTAAAAACGGCGAAAAGCCGTGGAATCAGCAGGGAAAAATCAAATTCCTCTGTCCTGTGCCGGGCTATGACAGACATTTCGGAGTAACTCAGTATTTCGGAATAGAAATGGTAAATGTTCCTATGACATCAGCAGGACCCGATATGGATATTGTCGAGGAGCTTGTGTCAAAGGATTCTTCAATAAAGGGTATATGGTGTGTGCCGAAATATTCAAATCCGCAGGGCATAACATATTCCGACGAAACCGTAAAGCGTTTTGCCGCTCTTAAACCTGCCGCAAGGGATTTCAGAATTATGTGGGATAACGCTTACTGTATTCACGACATAACCGATACACCCGATACTCTGCTTAACATCTTTGACGAATGTAAAAAGACCGGCAACGAGGATATGGTGTTTGAATTCTGTTCAACATCAAAGATAACCTTCCCCGGTGCAGGTGTTGCGGCTCTTGCGGCGTCAAAGTCAAACCTTGAACTTCTCACAAAGAGATATAATTTCCAGACAATAGGCTACGACAAGCTGAATATGCTTCGCCACGTTCTGTACTTCAAAAATCTTGACGGAGTTCTTGAACATATGAAAAAGCACAAGGCAGTCTTACAGCCACGCTTTGATATGGTTACGGATAAACTCGAAAAAGAACTCGGTGAATACGGCGTTGCAAGCTGGACAAAGCCAAACGGCGGTTATTTTGTCAGCGTTGATGTAACAGACGGCTGTGCAAAGAGAGTTGTTGCTCTCTGTAAAGAGGCAGGCGTGGTTCTTACAGGTGCAGGTGCAACCTATCCTTACAGCAACGACCCAAAAGACAGCAACATCAGAATTGCACCGACATATCCGCCGCTCAGCGAGCTTGAAACAGCAATGGACATCTTCTGTATCTGCACAAAAATGGCGGCACTTGAACAATTCATAATTCATAATGCATAATTCATAATCAGTGCGGACGGTAAGTCTGTACGCTGAGTTTGATTTGTTGAGACATTCAGCTATTGCGTGAAATGATAACAACAAACTAATCCTGCGGACAATTACTCAATGGTAAAGATAACTTCAAACGCAATCCGGGTGCGGCAGCCTGCCGCATCAGTGCGGACGGTAAGTCTGTACGCTGAGTTTGGTTTGTTGTGACATTCAGCTGTTGCGTGAAATGATAACAACAAACTAATCCTGCGGACAATTACTCAATGGTAAAGATAACTTCAAACGCAATCAGGGTGCGGCAGCCTGCCGCTGCTCGTGGCTGAAAGGTCACGGGCATTTTTTGCGTATGTAAGGATTTATACAATAAAGCTATATTTATTAAAATCTTAACTCAACGCATAATGCGACGGTCATAATAATTATGAATTATAAATTATGAATTATGAATTATTTTTTATGTTTTGTACAATAATTCATCGGAAAATTAGTTAATTAGACAAGTAAAAAGCCCTTGATTGTATAAATTATAATGTAAAACGGATTTATTATTGTTAAGTTGCATTAAGTATTTACAGCTTAAAGATAAAATTTTTGATATTTGTCTTATGGATTTCGTTAAAAAAATTTGACATTTTTAAGCAAAATATATATAATTATTTACGATATGTCCTGTTGTCTGCCTGTACTATGCAGATTTTAGGATAATAGTTAAAAATTGGAGGATACCGTATGAAACGAATCGGCAAACCGGTGTTCTTCATCGTTGCAATACTTATACTGTTTCTGTCATATACGTCGGTGTTCGGCATATACGGCGAAAACGGTGACTTCAAAATCACCTATGTTAAAGGTATGAGCGATATACGATGGGGCATCGACATCAAAGGCGGAGTAGAGGCAGTGTTTGCACCTGCTGACGGTAAAGAGGCCAGTGAAGATCAGATGAAGTCGGTAAAATCAATCCTTGATTTAAGATTGGTTTCACAGAACATAACTGACTACGAGCTTTATCCGGACTACTCAAACGGCAGAATTACTGTACGTTTTCCGTGGAAGTCAGACGAAAAAGACTATGACCCGAACAAAGCAATCGAGGAGCTTGCGGCAACTGCAAAGCTCACATTCAGACCGGGCAACAGTTACTCAAACGTAACCTATGCTGACGACGGCTCAGTTGTCTATATGACGCCGAGCGGCGAAACAGCAGAAACCGTACTTCTTGACGGAAGTAATGTCAAGAGTGCGACTGCACAGTACATAACAACTTCCGACAACAAGACCGAATATGTTGTTCTGCTTGAATTTGATGATGAGGGCAAAGAAAAATTTGCGTCGGCAACTGAACAATACCTCGATCAGACAATTTCAATCTGGATGGACGATCAGATGATTTCCGCTCCGACTGTTCAGAATGTAATTACCGACGGTGAGGCAACTATCAGCGGTACATTTACTGCTGAGGACGCAACCGACCTTGCAAACAAGATTAACGCCGGTGCATTGCCCTTTGATCTGACTGTTGAAAGCTACGGCACAATCAGTCCGTCACTCGGTGCTTATGCATTGCAGGCAATGGGTATTGCAGCTGTTGCGGCTTTGATATTTATTTGTCTGTTTATGATAATTATGTACAGAGTTCCGGGATTTGTTGCCTGTATTGCACTTCTGGGACAGCTTGCAATCTCTATTATGGCTGTTTCGGGTTACTTCACAGTATTCCCGAGCTTTACAATGACGCTTCCGGGTATTGCGGGTATGATTCTCTCGGTAGGTATGGGCGTTGACGCTAACATAATTACCGCAGAAAGAATTAAAGACGAACTCTATACGGGAAAAACTCTTGACGGTTGTATCCGTACAGGTACAAAGAGCAGCTTCTCGGCTATATTCGACGGTAACGTAACAATTATTATTGTTGCAATTATACTTATTCTTGTATTCGGCCCTGCAAACATCTTCTCGTCACTGTTTGGCGTATCAACCACAGGACTTATTTACGCATTCGGCTACACACTGCTTGTCGGTGTAATCGCAAACTTTATTATGGGCGTCGGTGCATCAAGACTTATGCTCAGATCAGTTTCAGGATTGAAGTTCCTGAGAAACAGAAGATTATATGGAGGTAAGAAGTCATGAGACAAACATTCCATATAGACTTTATCGGAAAGTCAAAAATCTTTTTCGGCATATCTCTCG
>JBJEOP010000037.1:0-2997 GCA_051880775.1 Acutalibacteraceae bacterium | reverse complement strand
CGCAATGGCAGACCCAAACAGATTAAAGCAGGTGTTTATGAATATTCTTGACAACGCACTTAAATATTCCGACGAGGGCGGAGTAGTTACAATCGACGTACATCAGCTTGAAAACAGCATTGTCATAACAATAGCGGACAACGGCTGCGGTATTCCCGCAAAGGATTTGCCGAAGGTCAAGCAGAAATTCTACAAGGCAAATCAGACCGTTCGTGGTTCGGGCATAGGACTTGCCGTTGCCGACGAAATAATGAAGCTCCACAACGGCTCTCTCAGCATTGACAGCACAGAGGGTGTAGGTACAACGGTAACAATCACAATTCCGACTGTTCACGAAGAAAACGAAGTTAATTCATAATTCATAATGCATAATTCATAATTAGTCAGAACGCTGACATAAATTTACTGTAAGCCACAGATTATCAGGAAAGGGGAAATTTAATTTATATGAAAAGGGAAAAGACAAAACTTATAACATCAATCGGCGGTCAGGCTCTTATGGAGGGCATAATGATGAGAGGCCCCAAAAAGTCAACCGTTGCAGTAAGAAAATCCGACGGAACGATTGAGCTTGAAGAAATACAGCCGCTCGACTGGTCGAAAAAGCATAAAATTCTCGGACTCCCGATAATAAGGGGAGTAGTGAATATGATAGATTCGCTTGTTACCGGGATGAGAGCCCTCACGATGTCGGCTGACAAAATACTTGACGAGGAAACTTCCGAAGAGGAGGAAATGTCAAAGTTTGACAAGTGGGTTGATAAGCATTTCGGAGAAAAAGCCGTAAATATCATTATGGGCATTGCAATGGTTATTGCCATTGTGTTCTGTATTGCGGTATTTTTCTATGTTCCTACCTGGATTTTTAATCTTCTTGCAAGCGTATTTCCTTTTCTGAATGATACTATGATATGGCGTTCGGCATTGGAGGGCATAATGCGAATAGTGCTTTTCCTTGTTTATATGGTTTTTTGTACGGCAAACAAGGACGTCAAGCGTGTGTTTCAGTATCACGGTGCAGAGCATAAAACAATATTCTGTTATGAATACGGTCTTGACCTTACCGTTGAAAACGTAAGAAAACAAAGACGCTTTCACCCACGCTGCGGCACAAGCTTTCTCGTAATAATGCTTATCATCGGCATAATAATCGGTCTGTTCATACCTTTTACTGATGTGTGGCTCAGGTCGTCTGTTAAAATACTTCTCTTGCCGCTTACCGTCGGAGTAGGCTATGAAATAATAAAAATCTGCGGCAGACACGACAATCTCTTTACAAGAATAATTTCAGCTCCGGGAATGTGGGTACAGCATATCACGACCAAAGAACCAAAAGACGATATGATTGAGGTTGCAATAGCAGCAATGAAAGACGTTATTCCCGAAAACGGCGAGGATAGAATAGGATGACATTTTCTGAGCTTTATTCTTATTCAAAAAATATTCTTTTGCAGTCGGGAAATGACATCGGTGCATTTGACTCACTCTGTCTTATGAAGAAATTTTTTGATATTGACAGATTAAGTCTTTCCATTCATAAAAACGAAACCCCCGACAAGAACCTTGAAGATGAATTTCTTGCCGCCGTAAAAAAACGTGCAGACGGATATCCCTTGCAGTACATACTCGGGAAATGGGATTTTATGGACAGCGAATTTTATGTCGGTGAGGGTGTGCTGATACCCCGTGACGATACCGAGGTTGTTGTAAACGCCTGTATCAATGCATTGAAAAACATTGCCCGACCTGTTGTCATTGACCTTTGTTCAGGCAGCGGTGCAATAGCCGTAACACTTGCAAAGACATATCCAAATTCAACGGTTTATGCACTTGAACTTTCAGACAAAGCGTTTGCATATCTTGAAAAAAACATCGGACATAACAATGTAAAGAATATCATAACGATTAAAGACGATATTTTTACTTCTTACAGTAAATTCAGTGACGGATTTTTTGACGCAATAATCTCAAATCCGCCGTATATCCGTACAGATGTAATCAGAACCTTGCAGACAGAGGTGCAAAGCGAACCCGTAACAGCTCTTGACGGCGGCAGTGACGGACTGGATTTTTACCGTGTTATTTCAGAAAAATGGATTTCAAAGCTGAAAACCGGCGGCACAGTGTCTTTGGAGATAGGCGAGGAACAGGCAAATTCGGTTTCGGCACTTCTCAAAGACAACGAAATTTCGGATATTCAGGTCACAAAAGACATACAAAATCTTGATAGGGTAATTTTCGGGACTAAAACATAGAATAAATGTTCGATTTACCTCTTATTGTTGTTGCAATTTGAGCCGAAAAACTATATAATCATAAACAGCGAATATACGAACTATTTATGAAAGGATTGAAATTATTATGGCAGTAGATAAACAGAAAGCTCTTGAAACGGCTCTCAGTCAGATAGAAAAGCAATTCGGTAAAGGTGCGGTTATGCGTCTTGGACAGAATGCCGCAATGCAGGTTGACTCAATTCCGACAGGTTCGCTCTCTCTTGACCTTGCACTCGGAATAGGGGGACTTCCACGTGGCAGAATTATCGAAGTTTTCGGACCTGAATCATCAGGTAAAACAACACTTGCACTCCACTGTATCGCCGAGGGACAGAAAAACGGCGGTATAGCCGCATTTATTGACGTTGAACACGCTCTTGACCCTGTTTATGCAAAGGCACTCGGCGTTGATATTGACTCACTCCTTGTTTCACAGCCCGACACAGGCGAGGACGCTCTTGAAAGTGCCGAGGCACTTGTACGCTCGGGTGCGATAGATGTAATAGTCGTTGACTCCGTTGCGGCTCTTGCACCAAAGGCTGAAATCGAGGGCGAAATGGGTGCTTCACACGTCGGCTTGCAGGCAAGACTTATGTCGCAGGCACTCAGAAAACTTGCAGGTTCAATTTCAAAGCTCAATTGCGTTGCAATTTTCATCAATCAGCTTCGTGAAAAAGTCGGCGTTATGTTCGGCAACCCCGAAACAACTCCCGGCGGCCGT
>JBJEOP010000036.1:0-15580 GCA_051880775.1 Acutalibacteraceae bacterium | reverse complement strand
ACAGTGCGGCGGTATTGCAAGTGTGAATACAGGCAAGATTTACGGCTGTGCAAACGGTATAAGAGTCGGAACATCATCAAGTATAATCTCAGGCGGACTTGTCGGTAAAAACGGCGGAACAATCGAAAGCTCATATAATTCCGTAACAGTAAACGGCAAATCCGGAAATTCAAAGGGTTCAATAGCCGGTATTAACGGATATGACGGCTTAACTCCGACAGTAAAAAATGTATTCTGTATTGCATCAGACAGTCTTAATGCGGTCGGCACGGATTCAAAACATACACCCGACAATACAAACAAATATATGTCAAAAATTTCGGATTTCCAGAATGACGACTTTAAAAAGAATATGAACGAAGTTTGTGACGATACTGTTAGATGGGTACGAAATGACCATTTTAACAACAGCTTTCCTGTAATAAAGTTCGATTTCCTGAAACTTCTCAGCAAATCCGCAGGCAACAATATCACAGTACAGGGCAATATGCACAACGATTTAAACATAAGCTACAATGCTTACAATGCAAACAGTGAAGAATATGCCGCTTTGATTTCATTAATCAAAGAAAAAATCCTCAAAGCATATTCCGTAAGCCTTACCAATAACGACGGCAGCTATATTCCGACTGAATTATGGTGTCAGAATTCGTGCATAATTTCCGTGCCTGTTGACAGGGATAACGTTCAGCTCGTCGGCATAGATACTGACGGTCAGATAGCTTACTTCGAGCCTGATTCTGTTGAAAACGGAATTGCAGCATTTACAGTTTGCCATCCTATGTCATTCGCCATTATTGAAACGGCAAATAATAGTAATAATAACAATAATAATAACAATAATAATGCCAATTCGGACAAGCCGACAAACGGCAGCACAACCGTTCCGACAGGCGAAACAACATACGCTGCAGTATATCTGCTTGTTGCAATGCTTTCACTTGCGGTAATATTCATTGTTAAAAGAAGGAAAAGCATAAGATAACACAAAATAAAACCGTGCTTTAAATAACACGCAATTCAAAAACAGCAAAGGCTGTATCAAACGGTCTTTGCTGTTTTATTTTGAATAAACTGATAGAATTTTAAGCCCGACGGTGTTATAATACAAATATCCCGAAAAAATAATAAAACAAAAGGAGTAAGCATAAATATGAAAAAGCTTTTATTTTTGGAGTATCCCAAATGCACAACCTGCAAGAAAGCAAAGAAATGGCTTGACGACAACAAAATTGAATATTCCGACAGAAATATCAAAGAGGAAAATCCAACCTTTGATGAGCTTAAAGCGTGGTATGAACAAAGCGGCTTACCGCTGAAAAGGTTTTTTAACACCTGCGGACAGTCGTATAAGTCAATGAACCTTAAAGATAAGCTGACGGAAATGAGCGAGGAAGAACAGCTTAAACTTCTTGCAACAGACGGTATGCTTGTAAAAAGACCGATAGTTGTTTTCGGGAATACAGTATTGACAGGCTTCAAAGAAAAAGAATGGCAGGAAAAATTAAAGGCGAATACTGAGGACAGTCAGTAAAATTACATAATAAGTCCTTCCTCTTGCACTTTTGAGTAAAAAGTCTTATTGTGAATATTTGCTATATATTTTCAACATTGTGTCAGATTTTTCCTTTGAACAGATTTTTAAAAAAATTTAATAAAATCTTTAAATAAAAACAGGGTAATTATTCAAACAAATTGTTGAAAGGCAGAAAAAAATATGCTATTATATAGCCTGTGAGGATATTTATTAGGGGGATTTTATTATGGAAATTAAATCACTTTATGATTTATGGTTAAACAATGCAAACGATGATACTGACCTTGTAAATGAGCTGAAAGAAATCAGGGACGATGAAAACGAGGTTTATGAGCGTTTTTACCGTGAGCTTGAATTTGGCACGGCAGGTCTGAGAGGAATTATCGGTGCAGGTACAAACCGTATGAATATATATACAGTTCGCCGCACAACACAGGGACTTGCGAATTTTCTTAATGCAAAGTACGAAAACCCGTCTGTTGCAATTTCGCACGATTCGAGAATAAAGGCTGACCTTTTTGCAAGAGAGGCGGCAAGAGTTCTTGCGGCAAACGGCGTAAAGGCTTATATCTCAAAGGAATTGGAGCCTACGCCTGTTCTGTCGTTTGCTGTTCGTGAGCTTAAATGTCAGTCGGGTATTATGATTACCGCAAGCCACAATCCCGCAAAATACAACGGCTACAAATGCTACGGCAGTGACGGCTGTCAGATGACTGATGTTTCGGCAGACGCAGTATTCAACGAAATTAAAAAGGTTGACTATTTCAACGACGATATCAAGCTTGTTTCGTTTGAACAGGGACTCGAAAGCGGTCTTATAGAATGGATTGACGACAGCCTTTATGAAACATATCTCGACAACGTACAGGCACAGTCCGTAAATCCGGGTATATGCAAGGACTCAGGTCTTAAAATAGTCTATACACCGCTTAACGGTGCAGGCAACAAGCTCGTAAGAAAAATTCTTGCGAGAACAGGTGTAACCGATGTAGTTATCGTTCCCGAGCAGGAAAATCCCGACGGCAACTTCACAACCTGTCCTTATCCCAACCCTGAGATAAAGGAGGCACTTGCACTCGGTCTTGCACTCTGTGAAAAGGAACAGCCCGACCTTCTCCTTGCAACAGACCCTGACAGCGACCGTGTGGGTATTGCCGTAAAGGTAAAGGACGGATACCGTCTTATGTCGGGCAACGAAACAGGCATTATGCTTATCGACTATATCCTCGGCAGCCGCAAGAAAAACGGCACATTGCCGCAGAACCCTGTTGCAGTAAAGACTATCGTAACAAGCAAGCTTGTTGAGAGAATATGCGACAAATACGGCTGTGAGCTCAAAAACGTTCTTACAGGCTTTAAGTATATCGGCGAGCAGATTCTTCTTCTTGAACAGAAGCATGAAGAAAACAGATATGTCTTTGGCTTTGAAGAGAGCTACGGCTATCTTGCAGGAACATACGTAAGAGATAAGGACGCAGTTGTTGCGTCTATGCTTATATGCGAAATGGCGGCTTATTACCGTCAGCAGGGCAAGAGCCTTGACGATGTAATGAACTCCATCTATGAGGAATACGGCTATTACCTCAACAGAACCGAAAGCTTCAGCTTTGAGGGTGCGGCAGGAATGCAGAAGATGGCTGACATTATGACATCGCTCAGAAATTCACACCCGACCGAAATTGCAGGCTTCAAGGTAACTGACGTTGCCGATTATCTCAACTCCTACACAAAGTCACTTGAAACAGGCAAGACCGAAACAATAAATCTTCCGAAATCAAATGTACTTTCCTATTCACTTGAAGGCGGCGGAGCTGCCATTGTAAGACCGTCAGGCACAGAACCCAAAATCAAAGTATATATCACCTCTGTCGGCAAAAATGACTCCGACGCCGAAGCTCTCGCCAACAAAATGGTCAACGCAATGACCTCCATAATGGGAATTTAAATCAGTTAGGAGTTAGGAGTTAGGAGTGAGGAGTTGATGTCAGCCCTCAGTCTGTTTCCGTAATATTAACTGAATGAAACTTTTATTGCCCGTGGCTTGATTGTCACGGGCATTTTTTGCGGCGGCGACAGAGTGCAGAATTGAATGGCAGATAATCATTTTGCATTTTAACAAAATGAACGGAAGTCCCCGACCTCTAAGGTCGGAGATGGATAGTCCGTCAGCCGCAAGGCTGACAGATATTTGACATAATCGGTAATTTGTGCTATCGTGATAAAAAGCAGTTTTCAGGAAGTGAAAAAGCAATGAACAAAGCCTATAAATTCAGAATATATCCGAATGATGGACAAAAAGTTTTGTTTGCAAAAACATTCGGTTGTGTCAGATTTATCTACAATAAGATGCTTGAAGATAAAATTAAATATTATAAAGAAACTAAACAAAAGCTGAATAATACACCTGCACAGTATAAAACTGAATTTGAATGGCTGAAAGATGTTGACAGTCTTGCTCTTTGTAATGCACAGAAAAATCTTGAAAAAGCATACAGTAATTTTTTCAGGGATAATAAAGTAGGTTTTCCGAAATTCAAATCAAAAAGAAACAGGATAAAAAGCTATACAACAAATTTTGTCAACGGAAATATTCAGTTATCAGACGGTTTGTTGCAATTACCAAAAGCAGGCTTTGTCAAAATAAAACAGCACCGAAATATTCCCGATAACTACAAGTTGAAATCTGTTACAGTAAGTCAGACAGCAAGCGGAAAATATTATGCGAGTATTCTTTTTGAGTTTGAAGAACAAATTACTGAAAAAGAAATTGAAAATTATATCGGTCTGGATTTTTCTATGCACGAATTGTATGTTGACAGTTATGGAAATTGTCCTGAATATCCGAGATATTACAGACTTGCCGAAAAGAAACTCAAAAAGGAACAGCGTAAATTATCCAAAATGCAAAAAGGTTCAAATAACCGTAACAAGCAAAGAATTAAAGTTGCCAGGCTACACGAGAAAGTCGCAAATCAGCGTAGGGATTTTCTGCACAAACAGTCAAGACAGATAACCAATGCCTATGATTGTGTGTGTATAGAAAATCTTGATATGAAAGCAATGTCAAAAGCACTGCATTTTGGTAAATCTGTTTCTGATAACGGCTGGGGAATGTTCACGACATTTCTGAAATACAAATTTGAAGAAGTTGGCAAAAAACTCATTCAGGTTGATAAGTTTTTTGCAAGTTCTCAGCTTTGCAGTGTATGCGGTTATCAAAATCCCGAAATCAAAGATTTGTCAATCAGAGAATGGACTTGTCCAAACTATAAGACACATCATAACAGGGATATAAATGCTGCAATAAACATAAAAAATGAAGGTATGCGAATTGTAAACGCATAACAAAAATAATATCAAAACCGTGGGACACACGGGGTTAGCTCGTTGATACTGTATAGGTTACTATACTTGAGCGAGAAGCCCCCACCTCTATAAGTGGGGGAGTATGTCACCTTGATAATGACAAAAAATCAGTGTATAATTATTGTGCTTTAAAGAAAAAAGAAGAAGGAATAAAAATGAAATCATCAAAAAAAGCAATATGTTTGTTTGTAGGTCTGGTTATGGCTTTTTCGGCGGTAACGGCAGGCTGTTCGCAGTCGGATAACGGGGAAAAGGACAGCAGTGTGTCCGTTTCGTCACAGCAGTCATCGGAACAGAAATCCGAACAGCCGTCAGAACAGCTGTCAGAAACCACAGAAAGCTCTGACGAAAGCACCCAAAGCTCCGCCGAGAGTTCAGCCGAAAATTCAGCCGAAACCTCAAAGGAAACCTCACAGGAAACCTCACAGAACGAGCCGTCAAAGGAACAGGATCCACAGCCTGAAATTCCCGATATTGACAGCAGCTTTTTCAAGAGAACCGCATTTCTCGGAAACTCAATAACTATGGGACTTGACGTATATAACATAGTTACTGAGGCGGATTTTTACTGTCACGAGGGACTTACGGTTTACGGCGTTCTGCACGATACGCTTCCAAAGCAAAAGCTGACCGTTATTGAACAGCTCATCAAAAACAGGAAAAAATACGACAAAGTTTTCCTTATGTTCGGCACGAACGAAACGGGACTTTATGACAAAAGCGAATTTATAGAGGATTATTCAAAAATTATAGACACAATCAAAGAAAAAATGCCCGATGTAAAAATCTATATTCAGTCTATTCTTCCGATTACAGCGAAAAAAAGCAAGGAAAACAAATACAATCTCAACAACGAACAGATTAACATTTACAACAAACAGTTAAAAGACCTTGCAAAAGAAAAGGACGTGCCGTATCTTGATGTTGCCTCAGTTTTCAAAAACAAAAACGGCACACTTCCTGAAAGCTGGACTCCCGACGGTGTTCACCTCAACCCCGACTACTATTATCTCTGGGCTGACTATATAATTCGTAATGCGTAAACGGAGTGCCTCCGCTGTCAATTCGCGTTCATAGTTTGTGTTACCGGTTAGCTGGCTGCTCCGCGAAATTAGTTATTGTTATAATTGCACACAACAACCGAATGTCACAACAGACTAAACTCAACGCATAAACTCACGGTCATAATAATTATGAATTATGAATTATACATTATATTTGGTGCTTGTAATGAGAGGGGTTTTAAGGTAAAATAGATATGTCGGTTTTAAATTTTTATGAACGGAGGAAATATTTATGTCGTCAGAAATGAACTTTGATGAATTTGATGAGCTTGAAGAGCAGAACAGCGATTTCGTGTTTGACGAAAACCCGAAAACGGAAAGCAATACAACCGTAAAAACAAAAAAATCAGGGCAAAGAAAAATCGGTACGCCGCTTATTATTGCCGCCTGTATTTTTCTTGCGGCGGTTTTGTTTTTCGGTGTGTGGAAATGCTTTTTTGACACAAGCATAACCGGAGTATGGTCGGTAGTAATTGAAACCGTGACAACCGATTCCGAAACCAACAAGGAAATAAAACAAACAATATCCTATACCTTTGATTTTGACGGTGAAGGTAATGTCGGTCTGCACCGTGCAGGAACAACTCTTATGGGACGATATTCGCTCGCAAATGACAGCGACGGCAACCCAAAGCTGAGCGTTTCGGTATCAAATCGCGGTATGCCTTATATCTCTGCCGAATTTGACTATGCACTCAGCGGCAACATTTTTACGGGACGCACACTCAGACTTACCGACCGTACAGGAATGTTTCTTGTGCCGGACGATGCCTCGGGTTCGGTTACGGACGAACAAAAGGCAAAAATGAAGCTTGCCGACAGCACAGTTATTGACGGTTACAGATATTACATACTGGACTTTAAAACGTCGGAAATGACCTATAAGGTTGAGTATTATGACGATTTCAAGCCCGACAGCAAGGTGACAGGCTCATGGCTTTATAAAAACGGCGACAGCGGCTATGACTACACATACACCTTTGGCGAGGACGGAACATTCGAGATGATGTCGTCAGAGGTTTATACAAAGGGCAGCTACAAGCTTGATGACGGAAAAATCACGGTGCATTATTTCGACATTAACGGCACTGAGTACGAAACACCGATAGATTATTCTGTTGACGGAAATAAAATGACCTTTGGCAATATGGAAGTTACAAAAACCGCAAGCAAGTATGACTATAAACAAGAAATAAAATAATCGTATAACCGAGAGGAGAACAAACCAATGTTAAATGATTTCTGGAAACAATTCAAAAGCGGCACGGATATTCGTGGAGTTGCAACGGCAGGGGCTGGCTATGAGGTTAATCTTACCGATGAAACCGTAACGGCTATGGTAAACGGATTTATTCTCTGGCTTGCAAAGAAAACAGGCAAAAATCCCGACGAACTCAAAATTTCCGTAGGACGTGATTCGAGAATTTCGGGGCCGCATATTTCGTCACTCTCAATGAATACAATGAAAAAGGCAGGCGTTCAGGTAATAAGCTGCGGACTTGCCTCAACACCGTCAATGTTTATGACAACGGTTGAGCTTGAATGTAACGGTGCTTTACAGATTACCGCAAGCCATCACCCGTATTATCGCAACGGACTCAAATTCTTTACCCGTGAAGGCGGACTTGAAGGCGAGGATATTGTGTCAATCCTTGAATATGCACAAAACGGCGAAAAGCCGCTTGAAAGCACTGACGGCGAGATTATTGAGGCTGACTTTATGAGCCAGTATGCCGCAAATCTCCGTGAGATGATTAAGGCAGGCGTAAACTCATCAGACGACTATGACCACCCTCTTAAAGGCTTTAAAATCGTTGTTGACGCAGGAAACGGTGCAGGCGGATTTTATGCAACAGACGTTCTTGAAGCACTCGGTGCAAACATAAACGGCAGTCAGTTCCTTGAACCCGACGGAATGTTCCCCAACCATATTCCTAACCCCGAAAACGCAGAGGCTATGAAGTCAATCTGCAACGCCGTCAAAAAATCAAATGCCGACCTCGGTGTAATTTTTGATACAGACGTTGACCGTGGCGGTGCCGTTGACGCAAGCGGAAACGAAATAAACCGCAACCGTCTTGTAGCTCTTGCCTCGGCAATCGCTCTTGAAGGCAACGACGGCGGTCTTATCGTTACGGACTCTATTACATCAAGCGGTCTTAAAGACTTTATCGAGAACGAACTCGGCGGCAAGCACCTCCGCTTTAAGCGTGGCTACAAGAATGTCATTGACGAGGCACTCAGACAGAACGCAGACGGTGTGAACTGTCCTCTTGCGATAGAAACCTCGGGTCACGCCGCAATGAGAGAAAATTATTTCCTTGATGACGGTGCATATCTCGTCACAAAAATCATAATCAAAATGGTTCAGCTTAAAAAAGCAGGCAAAACTCTCGAAAGCCTTACCGAAAAGCTCAGCGAGCCTGTTGAAAGCCGTGAAGTAAGAATTAAAATCACAGAAAAGAATTTCAGGGAATACGGCGAAAAGGTTATTGCTGATATGTTCGGCTTTGCAAAGAAGAATAAGGACTTTGTTGTTGCCGACGATAACCACGAGGGAATAAGAGTATCCTTCGGAAAGGATAACGGTGACGGCTGGTTCCTGCTCAGACTGAGTGTTCACGACCCGATTATGCCGCTTAACATCGAGAGCGACAGCACAGGCGGCGTTGACAAAATCTATAAAAAAATTCTCCCGTTCCTTGAAGACTGCAAGGGTCTTGATACCTACAAGGAAAAACCCACAGCACCAAAGAAATCCACAACCGCAAAATCCGCAACAACCGCCAAAACCACAACCGCAAAATCCGCAACAACCAAAAAAGCAACAACCACCAAAACCACAACCGCTAAAAAATCCACAACCAAAAAATCAACCAAAAAATAAATTCAACAGAAAATTACGCAAAAAAAATTCTCGTGACTGATTCAGCCACGAGTTTTTTTGTTAAGTAATAAACTTATGTCAGTGAAAAAGCTCACCGTCCGCACAACTCCACTCTCCACACTCCACTCTATATTTACGAGTTTTTTTGTTAAGTGATTTTTGTTAAGTAATAACTAAGCGATAAAACTAACCGCCCGCACAACTCCTAACTCCTAACTCCTAACTCCTAACTTTCTTTAATGCTCATCATTGCGACAAGACCGCCACGCTTGCCGCCGCTTGCACGGTGAGAGTAGAAAAGACCGCTGTTGCATTTGGTGCAGACATCGCTGATTGTTATGTTAATGCTGAGAAGTCCTGCTTCAAGCAGCATACGGCGGTTGGCTTCTTTGAGGTCGATGAGGTACTTGCCGTGTCCGAGAGTTTTCGTGAAATAGGCAGGTTTAAGCTCGGTGAATGACGCAAACTGTTCAAAAACAGGCGTGTCAACCTCATAACAGCAAAAGCCTATTGCAGGACCTATTACGGCGATAATGTCCGTGGGGTCACTTCCGTATTCCTCGACCATTTTGTCAACGGTAATTTCGCCGATTTTTGCAACCGTTCCACGCCAGCCTGCGTGTGCAAGTGCAATGACACGCTTTACAGGGTCAGCAAAAAACAGCGGCGTACAGTCGGCATAATGCGTAACAAGTGTGACATCGGGTTCGTTTGTTATGAGTGCGTCAACGCTCTGAATGTCGTGTTCACGGTAAATTCCGATACCGCAGTCTTTTTTTGTTACACTGCGTACAAAGGTGTTGTGATCCTGCGACGAGCTGACAAGTGTGTTGTAGTCAAAGCCTGCCGCCTTGCAGAAGATTTTGTAGTTTTCGGTTACTTTTTCGGGGTCGTCGCCACGCTTGAAGTTAAGGTTCATTGATTTAAATTCGCCGGTGCTTACTCCGCCTGTTCGTGTTGAAAATGCGTGATTTACAAAATCAAGCTCCGACAGTGACGGAAAAGTCAAAAAGCCTACTCCGTCAACAAAATTCAAGTCCGTGTTTTTGCTTTTAAAAATCATACTTTACCTCGTAATAAATATATTATGACGCTCTTTACATATTAAAACAGATAATGCTATAATAATATGAAACGCTTGAAAAGTAAAGGGGAATTGTTATGCAGAACAGAAAAAAACTTTTTGGAAATTCAATAACTCCGTCTTGTGATTACTGTCAGTATGTAACGCTCGGCAATGACGGCAAAAAGCAATGTCGAATGGGCGTTCTGTCGCTTGAAAAGCCGTGCAGAAAATACATCTATGACCCTCTTAAACGTGAGCCGAAGCCCACTCCTGAGCTGCCGAAATTTACCGCCGACGATTTCAGGCTATGATTACTTTGAAGCGGCTGCGGTTTCTTTTTCGTCTTTCTTTTCGTCGTTTGCGTCTTCAAGCACAGATGTGCAGTGCGGACAGCGTACAGCCTTGATGTCGATTTCGCTCTGACAGAACGGGCATTTTTTGGTTGCAGGAGCCTTTGGATCTTCCTTGTGCTTGCCAAGGCTTGCGAGCTTGTTGAGGGTTTTAACGATAACAAAGATAACGAATGCCATAATGATGAAGTTGATTATAGCCGTGAGGAATGAACCGTATCTTATGTCAACGCCGAACACATTGACCACAAGTGCCGAAAGGTCAGTCTTTGCAAAAAGACCGATAACAGGAGAAATAATATCGTCAACAAGTGAGGATACTATCTTCTGGAAAGCGGCACCGATGATAACGCCGACTGCAAGGTCGATTACATTTCCACGCATTGCGAACTCTTTGAATTCCTGAAAGAACTTTTTCATTGTATTTACCTCCATAATTTTAAAGATAATTCATTATACCATACACGACAAAATTCGGCAATAATTTCGCTTGTATGTTTAAATATTTTGCGTTATAATAAAAAGAGTATATATTGTATAAAAGGAGATATTTTTATATGGTACAAAATCAATCGGCTGAAAAATATATCAATAAATATAACAGAGTAAAACGTTTTAAGATAATTATTGCAGTTCTTCTTGTTGTGGCGATAGCTTTAGTTATTACAAGCATTGTATTCTACATACGTTATTATGATGACAGTTTCAGTCAGAGGTGTGCGTCAGTATTAAGAGTGCTTGCCGTTGTTATTGCGTTTGACGCTTTTGCGGTTTATGTTGCATATATTATTCCTGCACAAAGAGAATTCCGCAACGAGGGTTATGGTGTGATAATCAGCGACACCGTAAAAAATGCTTTTCCCGGCTGTAAATACAGTTATAAGCTGAACGACTTTGACGCAATAACGTCAACGGATATATCGTCAACTGAGCTTATCCCGAAAGCTGCAAACGGTTTTGACATATATAATAACATCAAGGGTGTGTATAATTCTGTGCCTTTTCGGTTTTGTACGCTTGAAATGTACAACTATAATACAGTAAATTCAAATACTCATTTCAACAACAGTAGAATAGCAACTGAAAAAGCTATTAAAAACAGTGTTTTTCAAGGTTGCTGGTTTATGTTTGACTGCCATATCAAAATGAACAGCCGTGTGCTTATCGTCAGCAGACATAGCAGTTCATACAACGACTTAATCTACAAAATGAAAATTTCGCCGTTGCAGGAAGTTTCAACACCCGACAGTGAATTCAACTCTATGTTTGCCGTTTTTTCATACGATCTTGAAAGTCCGGAGTATATCGTTACAGGAAGTCTTATGAACACCTTTAAATATCTTGCAAAAAAATATAATTGTGCCGTGCTTGCTTATTGTAATGACGGTATAATTTCCGTCGGACTTAACTGCGGCAGAACATTTTTAAGACCTGACAAATCAATACTTACATCTTTTTCCGCCGAATCTGTCATACAAGCCGCACAGCTTGACATTGATATTATTATTGACTTTCTGAAAATCCTCGACTTTTCAAAATATGTATCAGCCGAATACACAGCGTTCAAACAGCAAAACGACTCAATATATTACACCGGCAAAGACATAGACACAAGCTACCGCATTTAATTCATAATTCATAATTCATAATTAGTGTGTGAGCCGAAAGTCTGATGTACAAAATATGATTAAAAATAGGAGTGAAAATCAATGCGTACAGACAAAACCAACTATTACCTCGATATTGCCGAAACCGTGCTTGAACGGGGAACGTGTTTGCGTAGGAATTTCGGTGCAATAATCGTAAAGAATGACCAGATTATCTCGACAGGCTATGTCGGTGCCCCCAGAGGACGCAAAAATTGCATAGACCTCGGTGTGTGCGTCCGTGAAAACCTCAAAGTTCCACGAGGTGAACGCTATGAATTGTGCCGCTCGGTTCACGCTGAACAAAACGCAATTATTCACGCCTCCCGTGACGATATGATAGGCTCAACGCTGTATCTTGTCGGCAAGGACGCAAAAACAGGCGAGTATGTCGAAAACGCCTCAGCCTGCTCAATGTGCAAGCGTATGATTATCAATGCCGGAATAGAACAGGTTATTATCCGCAACAACAAAGACCGTTTCACCGTCGTAAATGTCAATGACTGGATTCTCAACGACGAATCAATCAACGGAGTACTCGGATACTGATTTAATTTTATACCTTTTTAGGTCGAATTTTCTCCTTTTTTCGGGGTATAGTGAAAAGCTATACTGAAAAAGGAGGAATTTTTTTGGATATTAAGAATTGGATAAGTACGGTGGTTTCAAATGCAACAAAGGAAAATCCGCTTTCGGCGGAGCATATCGCAATGTGCGTCGGTCACATAACGGCGGACGAGGTTGAGGGGATAATGAGTGAACTTATGAAACAGTCGGATATAATTGTGAAGTGTAAGGACGGCTATTATTGCAGTCGTGGGGAGGACAGCATTGTCGATATTGCAAACAAAAACGTTCTCGACAAGCGTATCTGGGAATACGTTATCCGGAACTTTGATAATGTGGTTGACGCTCAGCTTTTTATTGCGAAAATGTCGGGGCTTGCCGAACAGCAAAACAACAAGACCGTTTTTCAAAATCTTATGAACGGAGCCTTGCAGATTATTGCCGAAAATCATAAGGAAAATCAGCGTAAAAATAAGCACGACAGCACTGTTGCACAAGCCGCAAAACAGTACGAAAATGCTCCCGATTTTGTGAGGATACGCACTCTCAAAAGCGGAGAGGTTAAGGCATACATTGACTGCACACTGCTTGCTCAGTATCTCAGGGATAATTATTCGTTCAGGCTGGTACGCAATCCGCTTTCGGACGATACGGATATTTATTTGTACGATAATGACAGCGGTATTTACAGGCGGCTTTCAACGGACGTATTGCAGGGCTGGATAAAACAGCCGATTGAAGCCTACGACAAAACACTGGTCAAAAGCTATGATTTGCGTGAGGTTATGACCCTGCTGAAAACCGACATACACAGCTGTATGTGTGAGGATTTCAACACAAACGAGGATATTATCGTCTTTGAAAACGGTGTGCTGAACATCAGAACAGGAGAGATTCTCCCTCACGACCCGAAGTATTTAAGCACAATACGGATACCGTGCAGTTACACTCCCATCGGTGAAAAACCGCCGACAATGTTCGAGGCTTGGGAGAGTGCAAAAAAATCAGCTCCCGTGTTTACGCAGTATCTGATTGATTTGTGCGGCGGCGACAAAAAAGTTATCAGGCTGATTCTGGAGTTTATGGGCGTTGCTCTTTCAAATGTTTTCGGATACCCTACAAGAGCAGTCTGTTTCTTGTCGGCAAGGGCGACACGGGCAAAAGTCAGCTTTTTTTACTCATTCAAAGGCTTTTGGGTGAACAGAATTGTGCAAAGTCGAGCCTTGAACAGCTTGAATCACGGTTCGGAAAGGTGAGGCTTTTCGGCAAGCGTTTTGTAAATGACCCCGACATCAGCTTTGCCACAATAAAGGAGCTTGCGACATTCAAGCAGGCAACGGGCGGCGACAGACAACAGGTTGAAAAAAAGGGCAAAGACCCCTTTGATTTCGTGTTCAAGGGCATTATGGCTTTCGGGTGCAACCGTCTGCCGCAATTCGGCGGCGACCGTGGAGAATGGGTGTATAATCGGATTATCCCCGTTGAGTGCAGGAATGTAATCCCGAAACACAGGCAGAACAAGCATATTGTTGACGATATGTACAGTGAGCGTGAGGAAATTATACGACTTCTTGTGCCGTTTTTAATGCAGACCGTGAGCAACAATTACAGCTTTGACATTCCCGAATGTTGTGCTGCACTCAAAGAACAGTACAAGGAGGACAACGACCCGGTTCGTCAGTTTTTCGCTGAGTGCTGTCAGTTCCGCTCGGGCAAATTCAAGGTTATCAGGGACAACGACTACTCCCGCCGTGATATTTATTCTACATATAAGTATTGGTACAGGGAGAATGTCAGCACATATTACAACAGCGTTTCCGAAAAAAAGTTCAAAGACGGTATTGTTGATATTCTTGCCGAGGGCGGCATTGAGGAAAAGGACGCTGTGTTTGAATATCAAGGCGGAAGATATTATGCAATTACTCTTAATTATGAGGGGAAAATGTATTACAATGATTTTATGAGTCAAAAAACAAAATACAAAAATTAAAGCTGACAGAATATTTGTAGCACTTTTATTTAAAGCCGGTAGCGGTTTTTATGATGAGAAGTAGCACTTTTATTTAAAGCAGGTAGCAGTTTCTTCGATGATAAGTAGCACTTCTTTTAGCGGCTAAAATGCTCAAAAGCCGCATAAATACTGGGTTTTTTAAAGAATATACTTAAATATGTAGCACTTCTTTATAATTTCTTATGTAAGAAAAAAATAATAATAATTTTATTATATAAAGAAATACTCAAAAAACGCAAGAAGTGCTACAAAATCGCTGAAAGCCGCATAAACACTGACTTTTTCGTGTAGCACTTCTGAAAAAGAAGTGCTACATAGTGCTACAAAATCGCTGAAAGCCGCATAAATACTAACTTTTTCAAGTAGCACTTCTGAAAAAAACGCTGCTTATTGCCCCAAAAGCCTTAAAAACACTGCACAAATAAAAATACCCGTGACGATTAAGCCACGGGTAGCGGAGTGCCTCCGCTGTCCAATCGCGTTCAAAGTTATCGTTATCATTAAGCTGGCTGCTCCGCGTGATTAGTGCTTTGTATAATTCCACGCAACAACTTAATATTACAACAAATTTATTTCAACGTACAAACAATTCCCAATTACTTACGGGGCGGAAGAGAACTGACCCACAACATAAACTTTGAACGCGAATTGACCGTGGCGGCACGCCACTTATGAATTGCGAATTACATTAACGTCTGCGGTGTATAAGCCGTAAACCCAACAGGAAGAAAACTTGCTGTTGATGTTGATTGTGATGGGCATTTCGACAAAGCCGACAAAGCTGTTTTTCTGCTGCATATCAATTACGGCGGTGAGGTTTGCGGGGGTTATGGCGTCAATCTGTTCTTTGGGTCCGATAAGAGTTACAGCAAGTGATTTCGTGGAAACCGTAGGCTTGCGGTCGGAGCTTTCGTTGATTACGGTGAATTTGTCGATTGTGAGGGTTTTGGTGGTCATTCCGCTTAAATCGAACTCAACGTCAACGGAGGAAATCTGGTTGAGGTTCTTACAGCCCGACGGCATTATGAGTGTTGCGGTTACCTTGTTGTTTTGGAGATTGATTTTTGAGAAGTCTATTTCGGAGGT
>JBJEOP010000035.1:0-15910 GCA_051880775.1 Acutalibacteraceae bacterium | reverse complement strand
TAAATTATTGTTTATCTTATTGTTAAGTTCAATTTTATCGTCAATCAATTTAAGTAATCCGCCAATTTTCTTTTGTTCAGACAATGGCGGTATTTCAATTAACAAATTCTCAACAACATCAGTTTGAACTCTTTGACGACCGGAAGAACCAACCATAGATTTTATTGCCGGATTTCTCACCAACGGACTACAAATCAAATAATATAAATAATCTGCATTGCTTACTCCGTCAATGGCTCGAAATACTATATACTCAGTGGAACCAAAGCCAACTTCTCCATCGTTCAAAATATTTACTTTTGCCGTTTTCCCATTTTCTAAACAAGGTGTAATTCGTGCCATTATGGTATCTTGATTTCTGAACTTTGTCCCACCCTTAAATTCTTCAAAAGTAAATTCCGGAATATCTCTACAAAATGGTTTGAGTTTATCCATTGAAATTTTCTTTGCAATAGCACCTTTTGAAATACTTTCTTTTGGATTTAATAAGGCAATATCTGAAAGTTTTTTTAATGTCCATTCAGCCATATTTGTTACCCTCTCTGTTTGGTGTAATCTTTAAACATTACTTCAAACCGTACATTGATACAATGTCATAAACCAGCACAGACGATACACAGAATATTCCCGTAACGGCGAAAATGCACTTGTTGAGAATATTTTTGTATGTCTTTTTCTTGTCCGACTGTAAATGCTGAAATGCAAGACCGACAAAATATGCACCTATTACTATCAGCAGAACCGCATATCTGATGTTTTCGGTACATACATGTTTAAAGCGGTAACAGAATACATAATATGACACGAACATTACGCCGTAAAGCAGGAACATAAACATCTTCATAGGCATATCAAGCTCTTTGTTTTTCTTTATGAACATAATAATCATCGTGACAAATCCTATGAGTGCAACAGCCACAGCCGACCAGAAAAGTATCTTGTTGAATACGGCAATCTTCGGGTAATTCGATACCGTTATAAGCTCATCAAACATTGATGTTTTGAACAGTGCGATTGTCGGGTTATATTCGTTATAAGCACCGCCAAACATAGTAAACTGGTCGCCGACATCACTGAACTGGAACAGACTGAAATCAAACAGCCTCTGAGTAAACGGAATATCTCCGATATACTGTTTGCTTGTCGGTGCAAGCATAGGAACATAGGTCAGCGGAACGCCGTATTTCGTAAAGTTTCTTACTGCCCACCAGAGTCCGAGCGGTATGCAGATAACTCCGAAAACGGCGAACTGCAAAAGATATTTTTTGAGATTTTTAAGGTTCTTAAAGAATACATAAATGAACACAAACGCTATTGCAGGAGTTATCATCCATACGGAAAGCTTGGTCATCATTCCGAAACCGACGCAAAAGGCAACGGAAATAATATATCTGAATTTCTGATTTCTGTACCAGTAAATTGTATTAAGCACAGCACCAAGCATAAATGTAATCGAAAGTATATCGTTATTTATACTGCCTGCCATAATGAAAAATGTAGGACAAAAAGCAATTATTGCAACGGCAACATTCAGTGCCGCTTTTCTGAGGTTTAATGCACGGAAAATTTTATATGAAAGAATCATACATATTGACGAGTAAAACAGAGTAAGAATCTGAATATTCTCACAGGCGTCATTGTAGGCTATTCCGAGAGCTGTCTGTATTCTCAGCCATATTGCCGCAAGTATGTGGTGCATAGGAGGGTGATAGAACTGTGAGATTTTGCGAACGTCCATATCAGGCACATTCCAGTTGTTATAGATATATTCGATATATCCCGAATGACCCTTGCCTTTGCCGAAAACCGAAACATCGTGCTGTCTTACCGTTACGGGTGTGTACATTACATAAACAAGACGGACAAGAAACCCTGCTGCAAGAATAAGAATAAGCACCTTGCCATACGTCAGCCTGTTGGTGAGTGCAAGATACATAAAAATTCCCACAATAATCAACAAGCCAAAATTGAGCAGTCTGTAAGGTACTTCGTGCGACGCAAAGACAAAGCCGTTAAACGCCAAAGCAATAACAGCCGCTCCGACAATCATAAGAACGGCATAGAATTTTTGATTTTTCTTTATGTCGCTGACAGAAATATATGCGGCGGCACATACTCCAAGAAGAAAAATTCCTGCCGTCGGTACAAGCGAGCCTGCAAATGATACTTGTGAACCTGTTGTCAGGCTGATGCTGAAAAAGGACAAAAATGCCGTAACAATAAACGGGTGTTCTTTTACGGTCTGAAAGAAGATACCCAAAAACGAATTTCTGAATTTGTTGCCCTGTGAATTACTCATAGAATTTTCCATAATTCCTCCATACAGTACGGAACTGCTGTTGCATTTATCGATGCGAAAACAGCAGTTCTGAGTTTGTTTTATGAGTTTGTTTTGGTTTCGTGATATTCTTTTTCTGTATTTACATTCCAGATGTCGTGTTTGTCGGTTTTGCCGGCTTTAATCGCCTCAGCGGCACGAATTGCGGTAAGCATTGAGTGATCCATATTGTTATAGCGGTGCTGACCGTTTCTGCCGACGCAGAACAGGTTTTCGTAGCCGTCAAGGAATTTAATCAGCTCGTCCATCTGTGCGTATGTATCGAAATATGCGGGATATGCCTTTTTGATTTTCTCACGGTGTGAGTCAAGTACCTTGTCCGACTTGATAACGCCCATTGATTCAAGCTCCTTTACGGCAAAATCAATGCACTCCTTGTCGCTCATATTCCAGAAGTCGTCGCCCTCGGCACAGAAATATTCCAAGCCTATCCATACGGTATTTTCGGGATTTTTTACCATATAAGGCGACCAGTTGTTGAATATCTGAATTCGTCCGAGCTTGACGTGTGTTTCCTGTACATAAATCCAGCAGTCAGGAACGATGTCCCCGAGAGTCTTTATATCTGTTTCGTTTTTGAGGTTCAGCTTGTCAACCAGAAGTCCGACCGTTACAAAATCACGGTAAGGAAGTCCTGCGGCAATATCCGCAATTTCCTTTGACGGAACATCTCCCGTCATACCGCCGACAAGGTCTTTTACAGGCATTGACGAAATAAATATATCGCCGTCAATCGTCTGCATACCGTTTTCGGTCTGACATACAACAGATGTAATTTTGCCGTCCTTGCATACGATATTTTTTACGTTATAGCCTTTGAGAAGCTTTGCCCCACGCTCAACAGCTCTGTCTGCGGCAAGCTCCCAGAGCTGACCGGGGCCGAACTTCGGATACCAGAACTGTTCGATAAGTGATGTTTCTACTTCTCTTTTTTTCTTTTTGCCGCCGAAAGCCTTTGAGAACATATCTTTGAGTATTGCTTTTATCGAAAGACCTTTTACACGCTGTGAACCCCAGTCTGCCGAAATTTCACGAGGGTGACGTCCCCAGAGCTTTTCTGTATATCCCTCAAAGAACATACTGTAAAGCACCTTGCCGAAACGGTTTATATAGAAGTTTTCAAGAGATGTTTCGGGCTTTTTGAACATTGCGGATTTAAGATAGCTGAAGCCTGCTTTGAGTGTTGTGCCGAAGCCCATATTTTTGATTGTTGCCGCCGACATACTTATAGGATAATCAAAAAACTTATTGTTGTAATAGATTCTTGAAACTCTGTCACGGACAAGCATTACCCTGTCATCTTTTTCAGGGTCAGGGCCGCCCTGTGAAAGCGGTTTTTCTCTGCCGAGTTTTTTATCGTCGTAAGACTCTGCACCCTGTAACGGCATAAGGTCGCTCCACCAATTCATAACCTCGTCGCTTTTCGAGAAAAATCTGTGACCGCCAATATCCATACGGTTTCCGTTATAGCGAACAGTCTGTGATATACCGCCTATGACCTTTGTTTCTTCGAGGATTACAACCTCGTATTCATTGTTTCCGTCTTTGAGGAGTTCGTTTGCGGCGGTAAGTCCTGCCGGACCTGCACCTATTATAACTACTTTTTTCATATTGTATTCACCTTTCATAATTTCCGAAATCATTTGTCGGATTTTTCTTTTGAGGTTTTGTCGCTGTTTCTGTTAAACAGAAGATATTTTCTTGCAAAGAAATTCCAAAGGAACGAAACTGCCGTTGAAACAACCTTTGCAATTATCTGATACAGACTTGTTACATCTTTAAGAGCCGCCTCAAATCCCCAGGTAATACCCAAGGTCAGCAGAAGTCCTACAACGCCTATCGCCGCAAAAGAAAGAAATTCCAGAAATCTGTTATTTATTTTTGAGCTTTTGAATATCCAGAATGTACTCAGAAAATAGTTTACCAGCAATCCTGCAACAAACGACAATCCGTTGCACAAAACTGCAAGCTGCTGTCCGAACACAAGATAAAACAAAAGTGCCGACAATCCCCAGTCAACAACGGTTGCAAATCCGCCGACAAAGCAATATCGGAAAAACTGAATAAATGTATTATCCGTATCGCCTACGAAAAGTTTTTTTATATTCATTTTACATATTTCCCCTTGATTTTTTAAAAATAAATGTGTAATATTTCAAAAAACAAAATTCGCTATAAATAATATTTTAATTCATACCGCTATAAATGTCAATAACTGTTAAGATACAATTTTAATATCATATTAAATATATTGATTTAGTTCGGTTTTACGCTTATAATATACAAAAAAACAAATTCAGCAAAAGGTGAATACAATGGAAAACAGATTTTCAAGAACTGAACTGCTCATCGGTACAGAGGCGGTTGAAAAATTAAAAAATTCACGGGTTGCCGTTTTCGGAGCAGGAGGCGTAGGCGGATATGCCGTTGAGGCTCTTGCACGAAGCGGAATAGGCTGTCTTGACCTTATTGATAAAGATAAAGTAAGCGTTTCTAATATTAACCGCCAGATAATCGCAACCGACAAAACCGTCGGCAGACTTAAAGCCGAAGCCGCCGCCGAGCGTGTACACGACATAAACCCCGACATAAAAGTAAATGTTTACAATATGTTTTATACTCCCGAAACATCATCGAATTTTGATTTCTCACAGTATGATTATGTTATTGACGCAATAGACACCGTAAGCGGAAAAATCGAGCTTGTAGTGCAGGCTGAAAAAAGCGGTACTCCGATAATTTCTTCAATGGGTGCAGGCAACAAGCTTGACCCGACAATGTTTGAGGTTTCGGATATATACAAGACATCTGTCTGTCCGCTTGCACGGGTTATGCGGCGTGAGCTGAAAGCAAGAGGCATTAAAAAATTAAAAGTAGTTTATTCAAAGGAAACTCCCGTCACCCCCAAAATCCGTCAGACAGATTCCGAAACAGGCAAAGCCGTTCCCGCAAGCATAGCCTTTGTCCCGTCAGTTGTCGGGCTTATAATCGCAGGGGAAGTAATAAAGGATATTATTGCAAATTGACAGACAAACACAAAAGACAGCAGAGAAATTTCTCCGCTGTCTTTTAATTATCGCTTATTCAGATAAATCAGCCGCAGTCCTTATCAAAAAGATACTGGTAAAAATCACTGTAATCCGTACGCTTATCAGAGGTGAACTGAATTGCGTCACGAGGGTGCTGATTAAGACGACCCGTGAGAAGATAAGGAATATCATATCCCCACACAACACCGTCTGCCTTTAATTTATTGATATGCTTTTCAATAAATTTAAGCACGGCTGTAATATCGTATTTCGGATTTTTGAGGAAACCGAGGAGAAGCTCTGTCGGACAGTTGCCTGCACCTCGTCCCAGGCTGCTTACGGTTGAATCAAGGTAGCTGACACCCATTGTGAGTGTTTCGATTGTATTTGCAAAAGCAAGCTGCTGGTTGTTATGTGCGTGAATACCGATTTTCTTGTTGTATTTATCGGCACATTCAAGATATTTTGACGCAAGCCTTCTCATCTGCTCAGGATAAAGTGAACCGTAGCTGTCAACAAGATATATCGTATCAACACAGCTGTGTCCGATAAGTTCAAGTGCGTCGTCAAGGTCGCTGTCGTTTGACTTTGAAATTGCCATAATATTGATGGTTGTTTCATAGCCCTTTTTGTTGCAGTACTCAACCATTTCAAGTGCGGCAGGAATTGTATTGATATATGTCGCAACTCTTACAAGGTCAATAACACTGTCTTTTTTGTCGATTATGTCATTTCTGAAATCCGTTCTTCCGACATCAGCCATAACCGAAATTTTAAGGTCTGTATCGTTATCGCCGACAATCGCTCTTATATCTTCTTCATCACAGAATTTCCATTTTCCGAACTTATTTACATCAAAAATTTCCTTTGACGCCTTATATCCGAACTCCATATAGTCAATACCTGACTTTATGTTGGTCTTGTAGAGATCCCTTACAAACTCCTCGGTAAACTCAAAATTATTTACAAGTCCGCCGTCTCTTATTGTACAGTCAACAACCTTTATGTCAGGTCTGTATGATACCAATTCTCCCTTTTTCTGCATAATGCCCTCCGATAAAAAAATATTTTTATAATCCGATTAGCATTATACATCAAAAAATAAAAAATTACAACTGTTTTCGGGGAAATGAGCATACAAAGAGTATTTAATTTTCTTTGACAGTCTTTTTTCTTTTTGCAATAAATTTACAGGCATAAAATATTACTATAAACAACGAAATCCATTGAGAAGTTGACAAGCCAAAGAATATTCCTCTTATTTCGTCACCCCTGAAAAATTCATTGCAAAATCTGAAAACAGCATAGCTTATTAAATAAACGGCAAGGGTATCGCAATTCGGTCTTTTCTTTTCAATAATAAGAATAATTCCGAATATCAGAAATTCAAACACTGCTTCAAAAAGCGGAACAGGTATTCTCGAAAACTCTATAAAATCACCAATAACAAAGTGCGGCTCTATCTCTTTTCCGTAACAGCAGCCAGCCAGAAAACAGCCTATTCTGCCAAAAGAGTGAAACAAAGGAACCGCCGGAACAATCAATTTTATAACCCGTCTTTGTAAATCCTTATCTTTTCTTGTATAAAAGTATAAGGCGAATATAATTCCAAACAGACCTCCATAAAACACAAATCCGCTTTGTGCAATAAGAGTTACAGAATTCTGAAACGAGAAATTCTTAAACAGCTCCGGCAGTTGAGTCAGCATAAACAGAATTTTACTGCCGATGAAACAGGCTATTGCAGATATTAAAAACAGTTTCAGAAAATATGTAAACTGAATTTTATACTTGTCCAGTCTGAAATATGTAAATATTAAAATCGCAAAACCGCCTATAAAAGCCATAACTGCATAAGACGGCAAAACTATGTAAATATAAGGACACATAATAACACCTGCAATCAGTCTATACCTATGATATTTTCAGCCACTTCCATACTATCACCAAATAAGTTTTCGGAATTGCCGCAATAAGCACCACCGTTAACGCAACCAACCATTTGTTCATCTTTTTTAGGGGCATCACCATAAAAGAATCCCCATCCGGAAGATTGACTGTCACTGTATGAAACACATCCGCTATAACAGGAATTTCCCGAATTACAACCGCCGCAATTACCTGAATTATATTTTGTGTCACAGCCTGCCATATTTAATCCGCCACCGTTAATCATAACCAGTTTATGAGATTTTGCACACAATACTCCCTGACACAAACAGCTGTCCGAACAGCCTCCCAATCCCGGGACAGAAATACCGTTCATTGAAACCGAGCCGTCGTTTGACTTCTGGCTTGCACATTTTAGCGTTTCACAGGACTGACTGCCACAGCCTGAAATGCAAAGCACTCCTAAACAAGCGACACATATTCCAACAAGCAGAAAGATTTGTTCTTTTTTCGACTTCTTATTCAAGTTCATAAATATTCCACCTTTTTATATAAAGTTTTACTGATTCAAATCAAGCCTTTTAACCTGTTTATCAATTTCTTTTATATCTATTTTTTTGAGTATAAGTCCTAATGTAATCATAAGAAGATTCAATTCTCCATCCGATGCATTTTGAAACATATTGTAAATTTTTACACCACGTATCTTTATTCCGGACATAGTTCTCTCATAATCAGAAACTTTAAATTCATCCCATTTTATAGAGCCATAGGATTTTTTGGTTCTGAAATAAATACCTGAACCGGTAAGTGCAAGCCCATTAGAAAAAGGATCTGCAAACAAGCCATCCAAATTAATCATCATATATATATTATCTGATGACGGTATTAAAAGCGAGGCTCTTATTCTGCTGTCTATTTCCGCATTATGCCAAAAATAAGTACCTTTGAACAAATAGTTTGTGTCATCTTCTTTATAAGTATATGCACACTTACCGAGTTTTTGAAGTATGTACTCTATCCTGTCGTCGGTTTTCGGTTTATCGCAAGTGTCTGTTTTGAGTTTTTGCTCATTTGTACTGTTGCTTACGTTTTCTTCTGATGTTTCAGAAGTTGTTTTGTTTTGCAAAAGCTCTACATATTCCTTGTTATCATTTTTGTAGTCCTCATCAAACTGCTCAAAATTTTCAAACAAATTATAAACTAATTTTTTTTCTTCATCGTCAAATTCATCAGGATATTTAATATATAATTCATATACCTCTAATATCCTTTGATACGAAAGCATCATTTTCGGTGGTATATTATCATCTATTTTATCATAAGATGTAGGTGGATCTTCATCATAAATACCGATACATTCCTCACAAAAAACATCTTTTAAAGTTGCTTTAAATACATCCCTATTTCTCTTAATACCCTCATTCCAATTTCCTATCAATAAAGATTCCAATATACTCAATCGACATTCATAAGATAAATCAGGTATCAATTTATTCATTTTTTCTTCTATAAGATCTGCTAAATGAAAACTATCCTTATATTTTTCTTTAAGGGATTCATTCCAGCAAAATATTATAAAGAAGTCATCTGAAAGTTTTTCGTGAAGAACCTTGCAAGCCTTTAATAAACACTTATCTGATGTAACTCTCATGTAACCCCTTAAATCCGGGTCGTCATAAGTTAATACAAATTCAGAAAGTAATTCTAATCCGTTGCCTTTATTTTTTTTATCTTTGAAAAAATCATCCTCTTTTTTATAAATATTGAAAATTCCATAATAAAACAGTGAAAGCTTTATCGAGAATGTAACGTTATTTTTATT
Source organism: Acutalibacteraceae bacterium (assembly GCA_051880775.1). GTDB lineage: Bacteria > Bacillota > Clostridia > Oscillospirales > Acutalibacteraceae > UBA1213. The sequence goes on along the minus strand of JBJEOP010000035.1, from coordinate 6,828 downwards.
ATCAACATTAAGATAATAATTTACTGCGTCACCGGTCGAACAATAATCTTCATCTTCAATTTTTTCTCCATTTGCTTCCTTTAACATCAACAAACCTGCTTTAGCACGATAACTATTAGCATTACATGCTAATTTCATACAAATTTGTGCTTTTTTCAAATTATCATTTGCCTGATGTGCTGTTTTTTCAGGGATTTTGCATTTTATATCATTGATAAAACAATATTTATTATAAAGTTCCACTCCAAGGTCAAAATAGCGTTTGTTATCAATTTTCGCTAATTCCTCAAAACAAGTAATATCAGAATCAACATAAGGCTCACGAAAAAGCTTGCAATAGGTCAGCAGGGCAATTTTATGTTCTTCCGAATTATCATATGACTCGTTTATCCAGTCAACAGACATTGAATATACAAGTCCTAAATCTATTTTAAGAGCTTCGTTATGATCATAGTATAATTCAATCAATTTTGAATGAGCATCATAACTCCCCGCATCCATAGCCTTTTTATAGCATTCCTCTGCTTTTTTATAATCCTTGCTAATACCTTCGGCTACATGTCCCCTGATTATAATTGCTTCTGTCAAGCCAAGTTCAGCAGCTTTATCAAGATAAACCAAGTATCTTACCAAATTCTTGGCTGTGACATTATCTTTTATTTCAAAAAAGATTTCATTTGATTTTTTGAAGTATTCTCTTGCTAACTCTAAGCGTTCATCTTCTTCGTTTTCTTCATCGTCATCATAATCTTTTTCCAACAAATCATCTTCATTGAAACCTTTTTCTGACTCATTATCATTTGAAACAGTCATTTTTGTACCGCAAAACGGGCAAAACATCATTTCCTCTGACAATTCTTTTCCACATTTAAAACAAAACATATATCATTTTCCTTTCATATATTTTGAACAATCAATTCAAATTCTTTTTCCAATCCTAAATATCTGCATAAAGACATTAATTCAGGTTCTGAACGAGGCTCTAAAATGCATATTACTTCATAACATTTGATGTAATAAGGACATTTTTGCAGACATTCGCAAACTTTTTTGATAAATTCTTTTTCGTTAAGCTGTTTATTAAGATACATATCCATATAATTGTTTAACTTTGCCTTTTCTTTGTCGTATGAATCATAATATCTTGTCATTTTTCCTTCTGAACATAAATAATCACTAACGACATAAAATACAACCAGACATATTCGATACAAGGCTTTTGATAAGTACGAATCAATATCCTTTTTAAACATTAAATCTTTTTGCATACTTTCAGTTTCAGCATCTGTTACCACTTTATTCAAGGATTCATATACACTGCCCAAAGCACGGGAACCCATATTCATCATACCGGCTTTAAAGCTTCCGACAATAGCACCCTTTATACCAAAACCACCGCCGGACCATCTGTGACCACGCATTTCCTGACGCATTTTACTGTTTTGAGCATCACATTCAGCCTTTTCAGCGATTTCTTCAATGCCGCTGTAATATGGCTCTAACAATGCGTCTATATCAACATACTCTAAAACTTTTTGGCGAATGGTATCTTCATCTACATAATCAATTCCTTTTTTGATAAGAACCGATACAGCATACTTTATTTGCTCGGTATACATACCCTGAAATTGCGACATAGGTACTTTGAGAAAATCCTCAAAGCTTTTAACAAGGGTATGATAATTTTCAAAAAACCGTTCTTTATATGTACTTGCATTTTGTTCAAATGGCTTTCTTACAGTAATATACTCACACATTCCGTCTTTAAATATTATTTTGTTGCCATTGATACTAAAATTTTTTACCGCATATTTTTGTTTGGATTTTGGATTTGTTTCGCTTTTTATATCAGAGCCCGCTTTAATCGTAATTGCTGACAACGACGCACCGCAGCGATGACAGAACTGTGCACCATCGGCGAGTTTTGTACCACACTTATAACAAAACATTTTTTCATCCCCCAATAAATTCATGAAAAATCATTTTCCAAGAAATGTTTTTATTAAAGCAACAGGAATTAAAACCCACCCCAAAAACAAGCCCAATATAAACCTTTGTATGAAGATAACACTCCATTTGCCAATTAAAATCTTATTGGCATAGATGGTTTTTCCTGTAGCCCAGTAGCCTAAAATCATATAAATAAGAGCTAAAATTTCCATATTGTCCTCCTTATATTTTACATAATAATTTTCTAAATTATCCTCGATTTCTGTACAAGATGATTATAGCACCTGTGTAAATACTTGTCAATATTTAGAGCATAATTTTTATGACCTATAAGTCGTTGAGTCGAATAATGAAAAAATTTAGATTTATAATATCATTAAAACGAAAGGCAGATTTGTTATGCAGTTTGACCGTGAAACAGTATCTTATAAGATAGGTGAAAGAATACACAATTTTCGGGTACAGAGAAAAATGAGTCAGGAAGAGCTGGCTCTTGCGTCGGAAATACACCCCGCTTACCTCGGACGGCTTGAAAGAGGTGAAAAATGCCCGACAGTCGATACTCTGTATAAGGTGTCGCAGGGGTTAAAAATACCGTTGTCGGAGCTGCTGAACATAACAGCCGAAATAAGTCCAAGTCACAACGAAGCCGTACAACGCATTGAAACCGCACTTGACGGTCTGTCGGAAAAAGACGCTGTCGATATTGCCGAAATAGTTGAGAAAATCGTTGCTTTCAGGAAAAGCTGCTCCTGATTTCTTCCTCCGTCAGCTCGGGTTCTATGCCGAAAACTGCATAAAGCCTTATAAGCAGTAAAGCATTGTTCGGAATGTTTTTTATCGCTGACGCTTTTTCGTATTCCTGTAATTCTGTCAGAAATATTTCAAGCTCACCCGTATAATAGCAGTATATAAGGTCGTCAATGCTGAAATTTCCGAGCAGTTCAGCAACCGTATGTACCGCCTGACCGTTCATCATAATAAACATTGGTTATCCTCTCCTTGTCCGTATTTCATTTTGTTAATATAATAATATCCGACAAAAACAGTCCAAAACAGACAAAACGGTTACCGAAAATAAACTTTTTTCGGTAACCGTTTTCAGTTGCAATATTAAGTTAAAAATGATACACGGCATTCATTAACAAGCTGCGGTTGTAATCCTGTAAATATTCAACAAGGCATAATCTTGCAAAAAGAATTGATTGCTGTCTGAACCGACTCATAACCCGTACTTTGTTTTTTACTGAGTCATACATCTTTTCCGCATAAACGTCAATGTTATCTCCGTCACCTTGCACCGCTGTTACAAAAGCCTGCAAAAATTCATCATCGGACATAAATTCCCCGTATGCCCTGCTTACTGACGGATTTTTGTCAACAAATAAATTCATATACTCGCACTCACGACTGAACCAGAAATTTTCAGGTATAAGCGATACAGGCTTTGAAAAACATCCGACAGCCTCAGCCAAACTAATCGGTATGTCCTCATTATGCTGGCAGTTTTCATAATACCACTCGCATAGGTTACTCAGATTTGCCATACAGTAATCGGTAAATTCAAGGTCTGTGCCGTCATTTTCAAAAAGCGCAACAATATCTTCATAAAGTATAAGGTAAGCCTCGTATGTATTAAAATTCTTGTTGTTGTCCTTATCAATCTGATAGTGCTGATATTCAAATACATTTGAAATATTGGGCGAAAAGCCCTGATGTCCGGTAATCAGCCTACGCTTACGGGTTAAAACCGCAAAATAAATATACGGCTTAACCTGTTTGTATGTTTCGTCTGAATTTACTATACGCACCAACTCTCCGATATTTTCAAAAAAAACGTCGCTGTTTTTGTATTCAGATAAAAATTTATGCTCTGTTACTGTTTTATAAAGCAGATTTTGTTCTTCCTGATTTATGTACGAATTCAGCTTTTTCGGTTTGTAATTTTTTAGTCCTTCAAGCCTTTTTCTGTACACAGGTTCCTGCCTGATAAGCTCCGTCAGCTTTTGCACCTCTTCTGACTGTTCATACCACAGCCGTATTTTGTCCTCGTTATCCGTAATATCACCAAAAAGCAAGCCGCTTTCCGTGAGCAGTGAAACACAAAGAAATAATACATCATCGCTTTTGTCGGTTGCTGATAATTCCGAAACTAAAAAGCATATTTTGCTTATGTTGCGGCTTTTAATGCCTTTGATTTCAAGTAAATCAAAAAATCGTTTTTTGAGCCCGTCAGCCTTATCGAGTGCCTGTTTTTCGGTAAGACCTTTTTCGGATAAAATATCCTCTACGGTTTTAAACCTGCCGGAATCAATATAATCATCAAGCAATTCATCTATTGCAAATTCCTCATCATCATAATAGCCGTTTTTCAAATAAATCACCGTCCTTATTCACAGTATTCTTTCAGCTTTTCGGGATTTAAAATTCTGATTGTTTTGTAGCCCGTCTTTATTATTCCGAGATTTGAAAGACGAATCATAAATTTACTTACCGTTACCCTTGAAACTCCGACAACGCTCGCTATTTCCTCGTGCGTGGCATTTACCGAAAAGCCGTCCTCAGTACCGTTCATTGACTCCATAAGAAACCGTGCAATTCGGCAGTCGGCGTTAAGAAACGTTATACTGTCAACCTGTGACGACAACATTCTGATTGTCTGTGCCTGTAACTTAAAAAGCTCCATTGCCGTGTGTGGATTGCGGCGGATAATATCCATAAGAATATTTTTATCTATCGACACAAGCTCGCATTTCAGTATTGCTTTTGCCGAGGAAATTCTCGGCTGTTCGTCAAAAAAAGCCGCCTCTCCGAGAATTGCTCCCTTGCCGATAACCGAAAGGGTTTTTTCCATACCGTTTTCTGATGTGATAAAAATTTTAACTCTGCCCTTTTTCAGATAATAAAATGAATTTGCCTGTTCGCCCTGAGTATAGATAACCGTATTTTTTTCGCATACTCTCACGGTGTTTATGCTTTCAAAAACCTGTATAAGATTTTCGGGAAGTCCGTTTGCATAGTTCTGCACATAATGATTTAATTTTTCCATATTAACTCCACACTCCGCTCTCCAAACTCCACACTAATAATTATGCTGATTGTAGCACAGTTTACATTCTTTTTCAATAATGAATGTTATAATTGCGGTATTGAATTTATTTCGGATTACTTTAAGGAGGTTTAACTCAAATGGGAATGACTATGTCACAGAAAATTCTCGCCGCACACGCAGGTCTTGAACAGGTCAAGGCAGGTCAGCTTATTGAAGCAAAGCTGGATATGGTACTCGGCAACGATATAACTTCACCTGTTGCAATAAATGTATTCAATGACGGCAAGGCAACATCTGTATTTGACAACACAAAAATCGCAATGGTAATGGATCACTTTACACCTAACAAGGACATTAAGGCTGCACAGCAGTGCTTGCAGGTAAGGGATTTTGCAGGAAAATATGACATCAAAAACTTCTTTGATGTCGGCGAAATGGGTATTGAACACTCACTTCTCCCCGAAAAAGGTCTTGTAGGCCCCGGAAGCCTTGTTATCGGTGCTGACTCACACACCTGTACATACGGTGCATTGGGTGCTTTTTCAACAGGCGTAGGCTCAACGGATATGGCTGCCGGTATGATAAGCGGCAAGGCATGGTTCAAAGTTCCGTCGGCAATAAAGTTCAATCTTACAGGAAAGCCTGCCGAATTTATCAGCGGCAAGGACATTATACTTCATATAATCGGTATGATTGGCGTTGACGGTGCTTTGTACAAATCAATGGAATTTGTCGGCGACGGCTTGAAATATCTTTCAATAGACGACCGTCTTTGCATTGCGAATATGGCTATTGAAGCAGGTGCAAAGAACGGTATATTCCCTGTTGACGACATTACACGAGAATATACAAACGGAAGATTCAAGGGTGAACCTGTTGAATACACCGCTGACGACGACGCAGAGTATGACGCAGAATATACAATCGACCTTTCGGCACTTCGCCCGACGGTTGCTTTTCCGCATCTTCCCGAAAACGCAAGAACGGTTGACGAAATCGGCGAAACAGAGGTTAAAATCGACCAGGCTGTTATCGGTTCGTGTACAAACGGCAGAATTTCCGACCTTCGTGCCGCTGCCGATGTTCTTCGTGGCAAGCATATCGCAAAGGGCGTAAGATGCATAATCATTCCGAGTACACAAAAGGTATGGTTACAGGCAATGCACGAGGGACTTTTCGATATATTCATTGAGTCAGGTGCAGTGGTTTCAACACCTACCTGCGGTCCGTGTCTTGGAGGACATATGGGCATACTTGCACAGGGTGAAAAAGCTATCTCAACAACAAACAGAAACTTTGTCGGAAGAATGGGACACATTGATTCCGAAATTTACCTTGCAAGTCCGGCTGTTGCCGCCGCAAGTGCCGTTACAGGCTATATAACCGATCCTGCAAGGGTTAAATAATCACAGAAAGGACTGATAATATGAAAGCTCAGGGTACAGTACATAAATACGGAGATAATGTCGATACCGACGTTATTATTCCTGCAAGATACCTCAACACAAGCTCACACAAGGAGCTTGCCGCTCACTGTATGGAGGATATAGACGCAAGCTTTACAAAGAACGTAAAGGACGGCGATATTATCGTTGCCGAAAAGAACTTCGGCTGCGGTTCGTCAAGAGAACACGCTCCTATTGCGATTAAGGCGTCAGGCATAAGCTGTGTTATTGCGTCAACATTTGCACGAATTTTCTACCGCAACTCAATCAATATCGGACTGCCTATTCTTGAATGTGACGAGGCTGCAAAGGAAATCAAAAACGGCGACGAGGTTGCCGTGGACTTTGACACAGGCATTATTACAGATATTACAACAGGAA
>JBJEOP010000034.1:0-3132 GCA_051880775.1 Acutalibacteraceae bacterium | reverse complement strand
AACAGGAGGTGGTTGTTTTGAAAGAACAGAAATATCATTTATATCTTTCCGATGACGAATACAGCAGATTGATACAATCACTTATCCGTTTGAAGAACAGCCTGATAGCAGAAAGCAGATACACTGACGCAGTAGATGATATTCTTTGCAAGGTGCTTTCAGCCAAGAAAAGAAAGCTCAAAATCAAATATATCTGAATACAAAAAGAGACCGCCTACACTATGTAAGCGGTCTTTGATTATATACCGTCACTCCGACAAACTGAAATTTTCTGTTCCTTACAAATTGAAATTCGTCTATCGGCTCCATACCATAATCAATTCTTTTTCATTGGTATTATCATCTGTGTTCTCCGATTGAATTACAAACTGCTCTCGCTGATAAAATTTGATTGCACGGATATTTTTATTATAAACACTTAATCTCATATTTGATTTAATGCCTTTTGCATAATTCAATAGTTGTTTTCCAATGCCTTTCGACTGAACACCTTCTTTTACAAATAATCCAGCGATATAATTATCCGTTAATCCGATAAATCCTTCTATTTGATTTGTGATATTATCTTCATACACATATATTTCTGCCTGTGGCATAATCTTTTTTACCATATCATAATTGTCCATCCAATAGCATTTTGATATGAAACTATGTGTTTTAATGTTTGTATCAAGCCATATCTGCATAACGACAGATATATCATTTTCCTTAAATACTCTTATCACAATATTACCTCTACAAATTTAAATTCTTCTTTGCAAATACACCATATCTACCAGTTGTCTTCCACCCTCATATATTGGATGGTCATAATTATCTGTAAAGAAATTTGGTATGATGTGTGAACGTACAAAACCACACTTTTCATAAAACGGTATTGTTAGTGGACTATCTCCAGTTCCTACTTGTAGAACGATATATTGTTCTCTGTATTTCTTAATAATAAAATCAATCAAGGCTTTTGCATAACCTTCACCTTGGTATTCTGGAACTGTCGCAATGTTCTTGATTTCAAGCACGCCATTTCCTTCATCGGTTACAACACACTCACATTTAATACCATTATCATCAAGTACATACATCCTTCCATTATCAAGATATCTGTCTATCATATCTTCCTGTTCATCTGCTAATAGCAACAACGTAAGATATTCTTTTTTGTTTTCTGTTATCTCAATAATATTCATTACTTACACCGCCAACTTCCGGTTTGTCTTACTCTTGATTCTCCATTATACATCAAAATTATGAATATTTCTACCCGCCATCTTTTTCGCTGATAACAGTGAGAAAGACGGCTTTTTTGTTTGCAAAAAATTTTTTCAAGAAATTTTGAAAAAACACCCCCCAAAAACGCTCTCCCATTTCAAACAAGTGAAGGGGTTAATTCCGAACCAAGAAAACGGAAGCCTTTCACTTGTACTTTGACAACTGATTTATCTATCCGAATTATAACATAATATACCACATAATAACAACTGAAACATAAAAAATCCACTTACACTATCAAAGTATTTGTGTTTGAATTTTTGTCCGAAAATTCAGCTTTTTACTGTTGACTTTATTCAGCCTTAATAATATGATTAAATTATAAAAGAATAAATTTGAATTGCGTGAGGCGGCTTTCCGCTTTCGATTATTAAAGGTTGTGGTTTTATATTGAAAAAATTTTTATGTATTATTTTGGCTTGTGTTATGGTTTTTTCGGTTTCGGCGTGTTCTGATGACGCAAACAATCCCGAAGAACAGATAATAAATTATAATATTGTGAATGAACCCGTAACTCTTGACCCGCAGATTGCAAACGATTCGGGGGCAAGACTTGTAATAATGAATATTTTTGAGGGACTTGTGCGTATTGACGCTGACGGAAACGCTGTTCCCGGTGTTGCCGAAAACTGGGACATATCAGAAAACGGTACATTATATACATTTCATCTCCGCAATAATGCAAAATGGAATGATGGCACAGATGTTACGGCATACGATTTTGTGTTCGGCATAAAGCGTTCACTCGACCCAAAAACATTGTCACCTACTGCATCAACGCTTTATTGTATAAAAAATGCTGAAAATGTAGCAAAAGGCTTTGCTGATATATCAAATCTCGGAATAAATGCTCTTGACAGCCATACATTGACAATTAAGCTCGAACACAGCTATGCGGAATTTCTGAAAATTCTTGCGTCACCGCCGGCTATGCCCTGCAATCAGAAATTCTTTGACTCAACCGCCGGTCAGTACGGACGTGACGACGATATGATTCTGTCAAACGGTGCTTTTTATGTGCGTAATTCGGGCTGGTCGCACGGAGAGTATATTTATCTTCGTAAAAACTCAGACTACGGCGGCAATGATATACCTGTTCCGGCAGGAGTTAATATTACTATCGACAGCAGTCCCGAAAATGTATCTCAGGCAATAAGCGACGGAAAAATCGACTGCTATGCTTTACCCGGAAATGAAGTATCAAAAGCACAGGAACTTGAATTTAATCTTACATCATTTTGTGACACGATATGGGGAATATCCTTTAATACACAGGACGACACACTTAAAAATAAAGATGTCCGATGTGGCTTGCTTTCGTCACTCGACAGGGATTATGTGCTTAAATCTATTCCCGACAACTGTGTTACGGCTTCTGACATTATTTCCGAAAGTGCAAAATTCGGCGACGGCTCGTACCGTTCAGCGGCCGGAAGTGATTTTTATCTCAAACAATCCGACGATGCAAAAGCAACACTTCAAAAAGGTCTTAAAGCACTGAAATCCGACGGCTTTCCGAAGATTACAATTCTATGCACCGATGACAGAGCCACTCAGTCAATAGTAAACAATATAATCGAAACATGGAACAAGCTGACAGGCAGTTATGTAAACAAAAATCCTGTTTCACGTTCTGAACTTGACGATATAATTGCGTCGGGAGATTATCAGGTTGTAATTGCACCGCTGACTGTTGACGGCGAAAGTCCGCTTGACACCTTGGAGCTTTTCTCGTCAAAAAGCACGGATAACATTGCACAGCTTTCTGACAGCATTTTTGACGGATATATAGACAGAATAAAAAATGTATCTGACGCACTTTCGCTTAAAACAACAATCGACGCCGAAAAATATCTTAACGAC
>JBJEOP010000033.1:0-16200 GCA_051880775.1 Acutalibacteraceae bacterium | reverse complement strand
ATTTTTTCTATTGTGATTTTCGCAGGAGTAATATTTTGCAATATATATTTTCCGGCAACAGTAAAATAAAGGGATTTTATTAAATGAGAAATATACTTGTAACAATGATGTATGACGGAAGTCATTTTCACGGCTGGCAGATACAGGATAACGCACTGACCGTTCAGGAGGTCTTTCAGAATGCACTGTTTAAGGTTATCGGCGAAAAAACCGATATAAAGGGTTGCAGTCGTACCGATTCAGGTGTACACGCAAATATGTATTGCGTCAGCTTTCATACACAGCATACTATTCCATGCAAAAGGCTTGTTGCGGCACTTAACCGTTATTTGCCGATGAGCGTTGCGGTAACAGACGCACAGGAGGTTGATGATGACTTCCACGCACGATATAATTGCAAAGGCAAAGAATATATTTATAAAATCTGGAACAGTGAAATAAGAAATCCTTTTCTTGACGGTTATGCACTTCATTACTGGTATAAGCTTGATGTAGATTTACTCAATGAAGCGGCAAGGCATTTTCTCGGAAGTCACGATTTTACATCATTCTGTACGCTTGATAACCGTGAAAAAGGCGATTTCACACGCACCGTCAGCAATATATCATTAAAGCGTGACGGAGATATGGTTATTTTTACAATAGAGGCTGACGGATTTTTATATAATATGGTCAGGATAATTGTCGGTACACTTTTGCGTGTTGCACAGGGCAAAATAAAGCCTGGGCAGATACCGTCAATTATCAACGCACTTGACCGTTCAAAAGCAGGTCCAACGGCACCGCCGCAGGGACTTTATCTGAATAAGGTCAGATATTGAAAAATCTGAAATTTTCGGAAAGGACTTACATTACGAATGAAAAGAAAAAAAGGTCGTTATCAGCATAATGATAAAAAGGCTGTTAATCGTAAATATATGAGCTATGAAGATGTTCCGATACAAGACTACGAAGACACCGATCCTGTACCGAAAAATCTTACAAAAAAATTCTTAAAGGTTTTTCTTGTACTTTTTATTTCGGTTGTTGCACTGCTTGCGGTTATGAACATTGAAAATCTCACCCCCGAAAACATATCACACTGGTTTCAGTATGACCTTCTCGGGAAATCCGAGGGTAACGGTTATCCCGTTAATTTTTCCGGCACAAATATAAATACAAGTAATTTTGATTTAATGGACGGAGTGCCTGTATATTGCAGTGATACATCGGTGGTCGTTCTTAATCCAAATGCCGGAGAATATCAGAACAGTCAGCACGCTTTCGCAAATCCTGTACTGAAAACCACTTCCGGTTATTCTGTCATTTATAATATAGGTGCAACAGGCTACAAAATAATCGACAGAAAAAATACGGTTCATTCTGCTTCTGCCGATAAAAATATATTTTCGGCGGATATTTGTCCGAAAGGCGTATATGCACTGCTTACACAGGGTGATGATTACCTTGCAAAGCTGACGGTTTACCGCAGCGATAATCTGGAAAAATACACTTATTCTTTTGCTGATTATTATGTGAACAATGTTTCACTCAATAATGACGGAAGTCGTGCCGTTGTTTCGGGTGTTTCTGCAAAAAACGGAGGATTTATTTCCGTTATCTATGTTTTGGATTTCAGTCAGAACAGTTATTTGCAGAAATACGAGATAGACGACACATATATCTATGAAATATGCTATCTTGACAACGGTAACGCTATTGCTGTCGCTGAAAATGCCGCTTATTATATCAATATCAATGACAGTAACAAATCCGATATAAGCTATAACAAACAGACGCTTACGTCTTATACTCTTGACCGCAGCTTTGGACTTCTGCTTTCACTGTCAACCAATCCTGACGGCAGAGAATGTAATGTTTCAAGAATAAATCCCGACGGAGATATTGACTTTAATTTCAATACAGGAACAAAAATTCTTTCGCTTGATTATTGTGATGATAAAGTTGCTGTTCTTACGCCGTCAGGCATAACGGTTTATGACAAGAGCGGCAAAATAATATCCACAAGTGAAGTTCCGTCCGATACAAGAAAAATATGCTTTATCAATTCAAACAGTATGTATATTCTCGGCAAAAGTGAGATTTCACAGGTTGACATAAAATATTAGTAATTAAATTTAATATTCAATTATTCTACGGTGGTTGCATAACAGGTTTTGTACAATCACCGTATTTTTAAAATTATTCTGTACAGGAGATTTGTGTATGTTCAGGAAAAACAACGTATTTAAAATTTTTCTTATTTTCTTGCTTTTAACCGTACTTTTACTTACGGGCTGTAATTCAGATGCCGATGTAAATATGGAAAGCAGTTTTTATTCTGATATTCAGAATAAAAACATCGGCACTGTTGAAATTATTTCCTACAAAACAAGAGATACTGAGAATAATGATGAAGAAATAACAAAACAGGCAGAGGTGTATCTTCCTTACGGCTATAATCCGTCAGATAAATCCGTTAAATATAATATTCTGTACTTTATGCACGGAACAGGAGGAACGGAAAGTTCATATCTCGGTACTCCGTCATCGCCGTCAGATTTCAAAGCGAAAATTGATAAAATGATTGCCGACAAGGATTTGGAGCCGCTTATAATAGTAATGCCGACCTTACGATGCGGCGATGAAGAGGATTATGTAGCTAAAACCGATTATTTTGACGAGGAGCTTGTTGAAGATATTATTCCGGCTGTTGAACAAAAATACAACACATACACCGATGATTTTTCCGATGAAGGACTCAAAGCCTCACGCAGTCACCGTGCATTCGGCGGCTTTTCTATGGGAGGTCAGGTTGCGTGGAATGTGTTCTTGTCGGATACGGATTATTTCAAGTATTATATGCCTCTGAGCCACACATATATAAATATCAAAGCACGGGATATGTCTGCTGATGATACCGCAGAATTTATTGCACAAGGTATAAAAGATTCCGGATATTCATCATCAGATTATTATATTTTTTCCGCAACGGGAACAAATGACGAATACGGTACTCCTATGGTATCAATGATTGATTCGCTGAAAAAATATACGGATTTGTTTAAATCCTCCGATACCGATTTTTCGTCGGGTAATTTGATTTTATTTCTCGCCGACGGCTATGCTCACACTATGGGCAGTTCATACGAGTATATCTGCAAAGGACTGCCGCTTTTGTTCAGGCAATGAAATAATAATTTGAAAATAAAGGACGATTATGAAAATACTGATAGATGCGGACGGCTGTCCGGTTGTAAAAAAAGCAATATCTGTTGCAAAACAATTTAATATACAGTGTATTATTGTGTGTGATACCTCACATATCTTTTATGACGATTATGCGGAAACCGTGACTGTGTCAAAGGGTGCAGACAGTGCCGATTTTGCGATAGTAAATATTGCTGAAAAAAATGATATAGTAATAACTCAGGATTACGGTCTTGCGGCAATGTGCCTTTCAAAGCAAGCTGTTGCAATCAACCAGAACGGTATGATATATAATAACGATAACATTGACGCTTTGCTTTTTGCAAGATATACGGCAAAGAAAATACGAAATTCAGGCGGACGTCTTAAAGGAGCAAAAAAACGAACAGCTGATAATGATAAGTCGTTTGAAGATAACTTTGTTAAATTGCTTACAAAACAAAAAATATATAAATAATCACGAATATTCTTTTAAGGAATTATTATTTTTCATTATACAAATATAATAATGTTTGTAAAAACTGTTACAAAAATAACCAAATATTTGGAGTGATATTTTTTGAATCCTTGGCTAATAACAGCTCTTATAGTTCTGCTGATAATGTGTTCAGCATATTTTTCATCTACCGAAACAGCATATTCTGCTGTCAGCCGTGCAAGGCTGAAAAATTATGCGGATAACGGCAGCAAAAAAGCAAAAACCGCACTTTATATTTCAGATAACTATGATAAGGCTCTTTCGACAATACTTGTAGGAAACAATATCGTAAATATTGCCGCCTCGTCGCTCGGCACACTGCTTTTTGTATCCTTTTTCGGTGATGCAACAGGTACGCTGATGAGTACAGTTGTACTTACTGTTGTAGTGCTGATTTTCGGAGAGGTTACCCCTAAAAATTTCGCTATGGAAAACAGCGAAAAGATATGTATGTCGTCTGCACCTGTTCTGCGGTTTCTTATGGTGATTTTTTCGCCGATAACATTTCTTCTTTTAAAGCTTAATGCTCTGATTACCAAAATGGCACGCAAGGACAGCGACAAAGAACCGAGTGTTACGGAAGATGAACTGAAATATATCGTTGAAAGCATTGAAGAAGAGGGAGTGCTTGAAGAACAGGAAAGCGAGCTTGTACAGTCAGCACTTGAATTTGACGAAAAAACAGCCTACGATATTCTCACACCCCGTGTTGATATGATTTCAATAGATATTGAGGACAGCCCCGAAAAAATCAAGGATATTATACTTACAGAGCGTTATTCAAGAATACCTGTATATCAGGGTAATATCGACAATATTGTCGGAATATTACATACAAGAGATTATCTTGAAGAAATGCTGAACAACAAAGAACCCGACATTAAAAACCTCATTCAGCCGCCGTACTTTATTTACCGTTCAAAGAAACTATCGGCACTTCTTGCGGATTTCAAATACAAGCGTCTGCATATTGCAGTCGTAACAGATGATTACGGAGGAACTCTCGGAATTGTAACTATGGAGGATCTTCTTGAACAGCTTGTGGGCGACATCTGGGACGAGGACGAGGAAGTCGAACATAAATACAAAAAATTCAATGACAATAAATACGAAATAAGCGGAGATATGAATATAAGCGATATGCTTGAACTTTTTGAAAAGGATTCAAGGTATATTGATTCCGACAGCAAGTCTGTCGGCGGCTGGGTTATTGAACAGATAGGGGATATTCCCAAAAAGGATTACAGCTTTACTTACCGTGAGTTTACAATAACCGTAAACGATGTTGAGGAACAGCGTGTAAATTCAATAATACTGATTTATACTCCTACCGAAAATGACGATGATGAATAAAACAAAACTATACAGCCGAAAGAAAATATTTATATGTGCTGTTTCGGCGGTGCTTGTAATTGTACTTTCGTTTTTGATTTATGTTGACGCATTTTTCGGAATTTCCGTAAAATCTCTTTATTCTTTTTTCGGAATAAAAGAGTTTTCTTCAAATGCTGATTCGTTTCCGCTATCCGTACATTTTATTGATGTCGGCTGCGGCGACAGTATTCTCATAAAATGCGGCGACAGAACCGCTCTTATTGATACAGGCAGCTATTCACTCAGCGGAAAAACTGAATGTTATCTTAAACACAGTGGAATAAATAAGCTTGATTTATTTGTTGCAACCCATACTGACAGCGACCATATAGGGGATTTTGCTTCTGTTGCCGATAATTTTGAGATAGATAATTTATGGATATACAATTTTTGCACAGATAAAAAAACCGACTTTACCGAAAGCGAAAAAACACTTTTTGAAAAAATATCCGAAAAAAATATAAATGTCATTTATCCCGAATGTAAAACCTATCCTTTCGGCAGTGCAGATTTACAGGTTCTGTCGCCGTCAAAAAAATATGATGATGACAATGACAATTCGCTTGTAATAAAGCTGATCTATAAAAATGTATCGTATCTTTTTACAGGTGATTCAGGAGAAAAAGCAGAAACACAAATTCTGAATGAAAATACCGATTTGCGTTCAACAGTGCTTAAAGTTTCTCATCACGGAAGTTCAAGTGCAACATCTCAGAAATTTATTAACGCCGTATCGCCTGAATATGCCATAATTTCAGCAGGAGATGAAAATAAATATCTTCCCAACCGAAAGACAGTTGACAGACTAAAAAAATCCGGTGCAGAAATTCTCAGAACAGATCGGAACGGCAATATCATTGTTGCCACAGACGGGAATGATATATCAGTATTCTGTGAAAAAACATAAAATAAAACTTACAGAAAGAGAGGATTTGTCTGTAATAAAATCGGACAAAGCAATACAATGAAAAAATTAAAGATAATAAAATTTGACGGCACATATTTTATCTGCGAGGATAAAGACAAAAAAATGTTTGCAATAGAAAAAGCCGATATGCCTCAGAACGCAAAAGACGGCGATACTGTCATCATATCAGACGACGGAAATATCGGACTGAAAAATGAATAATTTTATTGACAAACATAAAAATAATGTTTATACTATTAAATTATAAAAGCTGTGATAAGAAGAAGTACGCTGAATGTCTTATTTCAGAGAGGATATGGCTGGTGAAAATATCCATAAGAGTCGGCAGAAATACATCTTTGAGCTGTCAGTGCGAAAATTGCAGTAGTGCTGACCGTTTTGCATCCGTTATCGTGCATGGGTATGAATGTACCCGTAAGGCTGTTGCTGTGAAGCGACAGTAAATTGAGGTGGTACCGCGGTATATTATCGCCCTCTGTTTTTAAAATAACAGGGGGCGTTTTTTTGTCCCCAAAATAATTTTTATTACGAAAGGACAGATAACACAATGGGAGTTTTTGAAGAATTGCAGGAGCGTGGACTTATCGCTCAGATGACCGACGAGGAAGAAATAAAAGAGCTTATAAACAGCGGAAAAGCTGTGTTTTATATCGGTTTTGACCCGACAGCCGACAGCCTTCATGTAGGACACTTTATGGCACTTTGCCTTATGAAAAGACTTCAGATGGCAGGCAACAAGCCGATAGCACTTATCGGTGGTGGTACTGCGATGATAGGCGACCCGTCAGGAAAAACCGATATGAGAAAAATGATGACTCAGGAAACAATTCAGCATAACTGCGAGTGCTTCAAAAAGCAGATGAGCCGTTTTATTGATTTTTCTGAGGGAAAGGCTCTTATGGTAAATAATGCTGACTGGCTTATGGGACTTAATTATGTTGATTTTCTGCGTGAGGTTGGTGCACATTTCAGTGTAAACCGTATGCTTACAGCCGAGTGCTACAAACAGCGTCTTGAAAGAGGTCTTAGCTTCCTTGAATTCAACTATATGATAATGCAGAGCTATGACTTTTTCTCACTGTTCCAAAAATACGGCTGTAACTTGCAGTTCGGCGGTGATGACCAGTGGAGCAATATGCTCGGTGGTACTGAGCTTATAAGACGAAAACTCGGCAAAGACGCATATGCAATGACAATAAATCTTCTTCTCAATTCAGAGGGCAAGAAGATGGGCAAAACCGAAAAGGGTGCAGTATGGCTTGACCCTGAAAAAACAAGTCCGTTTGATTTCTTCCAGTATTGGAGAAACATCAATGACTCTGATGTTATAAAGTGCCTTAAAATGCTGACATTCCTTCCTATGAATGAGATAAACGAGCTTGCAAAGCTTGAAGGCAGTGAACTCAACAAGGCAAAGGAAATTCTTGCATTTGAGCTTACAAAGCTGGTTCACGGTGAAGAAGAGGCTCAGAAAGCACTTGACGGAGCAAGAGCATTGTTTATGAGTAAATCAGATACCGACAATATGCCGTCAACTGAGCTTTCCGTATCAGATTTTACTGACGGAAAAATCGGACTTATTGACCTTCTTGCAAAAACAAAACTCGTGCCGTCAAAAGCAGAGGCAAGAAGACTTATTCAGCAGGGCGGTATATCTGTCGATGATGTCAAAATCACAGACGTAAAAGCCGAGCTTTCATCATCAGAAAATTTCTCAAAGGGTTATGTAGTAATCAAAAAAGGCAAAAAGGTTTTCCATAAAGCAATTCTCAATAATTGATAATATTTATTATTCATTGAAAGGAATATCATACTATGGATAAACAGTCAAACCGTAAGGATAACAAAATTCAGGAACGGCGTGATGAACGCAGTCAGGCTTTTAACTTTGTTTTTGAGCGTATGTTCCGTGACGACACAATAGACGATGCGTTTGAGGACGCGGAAAATGCGAGAGATATACAGGTAAGCGAATATACAAGAAAAGTCGTTAAGGGTGTTGAAGAACATCTTGAAGAAATTGACGCTCTTATCGAAAAAAATCTTAAAGGTTGGAAAAAGAACAGAATTTCCAAAATATCGCTTACCATTTTGCGTATAGCAGTGTTTGAAATGCTTTATATGCACGATATTCCTGCAAGCGTTTCAATCAATGAGGCTGTCGAGCTTGCAAAAAATTATGCAACAACATCTGACGGTTCTTTCGTAAACGGTGTTCTCGGTTCAATCGCAAAATCTCTCAAAAAAAGCGGTGAAAACTGATGTCGGCATTTCTCGGAATAGACACAAGCAACTATACAACATCAGCGGCAATTTATGATACCGAAAACGGAATGATTCACGCAAAAAAACTTCTTCCCGTAAAAAACGGCGAGTGCGGTTTGCGTCAGAGTGATGCAGTTTTTCACCATACTCAGCAGTTACCCGAAATAGTCGAAAAAGTTTTTTCGCAGTATAAAGGCAAAATAAGTGCCATAGGTGTTTCATCAAAGCCCCGTGATGTTGAGGGTTCATATATGCCGTGCTTTACCGTCGGACTCAGTACAGCGAAAATACTGTCCAAGGTGCTTGATGTTCCTCTCTATACATTTTCGCACCAGAGCGGACACATAGCTGCGGCACTTTTTTCGGCAGGAAAGACGGATTTAATTGATAAAGCTTTTCTTGCTTTTCACGTGTCAGGCGGAACAACTGAGGCGGTACTGGTTAAACCGAACAGTGAAAAGATTTTTTCAACGGAGCTTGTCGCAAAGACGCTTGACCTTAATGCCGGACAGTTAATCGACAGAATAGGTGTAATGCTCGGACTTTCGTTTCCGTGCGGTCGTGAGCTTGAACAGCTTGCACTGAAAAACACCGAAAAAATATCCGCAAAAGCAACGCTGAAAGACACAGACTGCTGTCTTTCAGGCATTGAAAATATTTGCCGCAAAATGTATGAAAACGGCGAATCAAAAGAAAAAATATCGGCGACCTGTCTTTTGTATGTAGAAAAAGCACTTGACGAAATGTGTAAAAGACTTCTTGAAAAATACGGAAATCTTCCCGTGCTTTTTGCCGGAGGAGTAATGTCAAACAGCATTATTAAAACGCATTTGTCAAAGAAATATAATGCTTACTTTGCCGAACCGCAGTTTTCAGCGGATAATGCGGCGGGAACGGCACTTTTGACATCAATATGTCATACTCGCAAATCAAATAACATATAATTACTGAATAGAAACAAAGGAGAAATTTTAGTTATGGGCAGATTATTCGGAACTGACGGTGCCCGTGGCATTGCAAACACAGAGCTGACCTGTGAGCTTGCAATGAATATCGGAAAAGCAGCGGCAAT
Source organism: Acutalibacteraceae bacterium (assembly GCA_051880775.1). Lineage (GTDB taxonomy): Bacteria > Bacillota > Clostridia > Oscillospirales > Acutalibacteraceae > UBA1213. Next base: position 6,894 of record JBJEOP010000033.1, on the reverse strand, counting down.
GGTTCTTACAGATAACAGCGAAAATAAGCACCCGAAAATACTTATCGGAAAAGACACAAGACTTTCGTCCGATATGCTTGAAGGTGCATTGATTGCAGGCTTGTGTTCAGTCGGTGCAGATGTTGTTTTGTTGGGAGTAGTGCCGACGCCGGCTGTTGCATATCTTATCAAAAAATACGGTGCCGATGCAGGAATTATGATTTCCGCATCTCACAACCCTTTTGAATTTAACGGAATTAAAATTTTCAGCTGTGACGGCTACAAGCTGCCCGATGCTCTTGAAGAAGAGATAGAATCAATAGTTATCGACAACGCAAAGCCTTATTATACACCGACAGGTGACGGGCTTGGCTGTGTTTCAACGGCGGATAACGCTATTGACGATTATATCGAACACATTATTTCAACCGTGCCGTACAGACTTGACGGTATGAAAATTGCAATAGACTGCTCCAACGGCTCATCATCAAGAACCGCAGAAAAACTTTTTACTGAACTTGGTGCAGACTGTCGTATGCTTTCCGACAAGCCGGACGGCAAAAATATAAACGATAACTGCGGTTCAACACATCTTGAAAATTTACAGAAATATGTTGTTGACAATAAATTACAGCTTGGCGTTGCCTTTGACGGTGATGCAGACCGCTGCCTTGCCGTTGACGAAAACGGTAAGATTATTGACGGTGACTTTATTATGGCGATTTGTGCCCTCGACCTTTCGTCAAGAAAGTGTCTTAATCAGAATGCGGCAGTAGGCACAGTAATGTCAAATATGGGATTCAGCAGATTTTGTGAAGATAACGGCTTGAAATTCATTTCAACCGATGTCGGTGACAGATATGTTCTTGAAGCAATGCTGCGTGAGGGTTATAATTTCGGCGGAGAACAGTCAGGTCACGTTATTTTCCTTGACTATGCAACAACAGGCGACGGACAGCTTACCGCCGCACAGCTTCTCAGCATAGTGAACAGACGTCAGGCAAAGCTGTCAAGTATTGCAACGCTTATGACACGCTATCCTCAGGTTCTCTTAAATGTCAAGGTGACGCAGGAGGGCAAACTCCATTTCTACACAAATCAGGATATAAAAAATAAAATTGATGAAGTGCGTTCAACTCTCGGAAATGACGGCAGAATACTCGTAAGAGTATCGGGAACAGAGCCGCTTGTGCGTGTTATGCTTGAAGGACTTGACGAACCGCTTATTCATAAACTTGCACAGGAAACAGCTGACCTCATAAAAGAAAAAATCGGCTGATGACCTTGCTTTGATTTTTAAATTATTTAGAACTTATATATATTTATCTATATTGTACTTTGTGCAATATAGATAAATTTTTTTGTAAAATATACCAAAAAATCTATTTCTATTCTTTCGGCAATTTTTATTTGTTGTGATATAATATGTGTTAAGATAATATAAACAGGTGTAAATTATTGTACATATTAAGGTGTATAATATAAATATTAAGAAAATATTTAAGGAAAAATCGGGAGAGATATTTTATGTCTAATGTTGATATTTCTGTCATTATCCCATCAAAAAACAATAAGAATAAAACGGCTGAAATTATAAGAAAAATATCAGAGCAAACCGGCAATATAGAAGTGGAATTTATTGTGATTGATATGAATTCCACTGACAACACTGTGCTTTTAACTCTTAACGAGATAAAAAACAATAATCTTCGCGGTTGTGTGATACAAAGCGGAGGAGGAACTGTCAGTTCCGCTTTGAATACGGGGATTTTCAAGTCTGACGGAAAATACATCACATTTGTTTATCCACGCCGACTTTACAAAAACTATATTTCTGATTATTACAATGATATTGAATCGCAAAGTGCGGATTTTGTATTTTCAATGCCCTCAGAAACAAAAAGCAGCTCTGAGCTTGTCCGTGCAGGTCTTAATAATATATCGGGAACGGATCTTGCAATAGGTCTTGTGCGTTCAATAGTAAATGTGGATTTTACCGCTGTGATGTTCAAGCGTGAGTTTCTGCTTTCAAATCATATCAGATTTTATGAAGAATGTAACTACGGCTATGCCGAGGCATTTATTTTTAACGCTTTGCTTTACAATCCGAAAGTCGCATATTCAGATATAGTGCTTGAACGGGATTATGTAAACGGTCTTTCAAAAGAGGACTCCACAGCATTGACCAATAACTGTTTTGAGCGTGTTGACTCAATTCTTAAAGTGGCTGAAACCGTAAGGCTTCGTCATAAAAATAATGAGGCTCTCAACTCTGCATTTGAATATCAGAAGATACCGTCTGTTGTTATGTCGTGCGTTGATATTCTGCTTAATGCAGGATTCGGATATAATGCAATCAAAAATTCACTCCACTTAAAGCATTATGACAATCTGCTCAAAGTATCAAAATCAACGCCGTTAAAACTGCGTAAACAGATATTCAAATGGAAAGCAACGCCTTGGCTTTATAAGCCGACAAATAACATTTTATAAATTATAATGAGGTTGGAATTATAACCGACCTCATTCTTTTTGTTTGTACAGAAGATAATTATATGCTAAAATACAGGTGTACAAAAAAGCATTTTTGCTGTAATTATGCAAACATTTGTTCATTTGCTGTTGATACAAATGCAAAAATATGATATATTATACATAATAAATTATACAAGGAAACTGATTATGAGAATTTTAGGAATAGACCCCGGTTACGCAATAATAGGCTATGGAGTAATTGAGTTCAGCGGCGGAAAATATTATGCAGTTGATTACGGTGCAATAACAACCGACGCAAAAACACCGTTTCCTGTTCGTTTGCAGGAGATATATAACGGTCTTGTTTCTATAATAATAAAAAATGACCCCGATGAAATGTCCATTGAAAAGCTTTATTTTCAGAACAACCAAAAAACCGCAATAGCCGTTGCCGAGGCAAGAGGAGTAACACTCCTTGCCGCACAGATGAATAATATTCCGATATACGAATATACTCCCTTACAGGTGAAAATGGCTGTTACAGGCTACGGACAGGCACATAAGCCGCAGGTTATGGAGATGACACGACGCCTTTTAAAGCTTGAAAAAGTACCTAAACCCGACGATACCGCCGACGCTCTTGCAATGGCTATATGTCACGCTCAGTGTTCGGCTACCCGTTTAAGAAATATGCTCAACAGCAGGAGATAACATAATATGAACAGCTTTGAAGAAATCATAAATTCACGCCGCAGTATAAGAAAATTTACAGATGAAGAAATCACTGACGAAACAATCAGAGAAATCATATCCTCCGCACTCAAAGCACCGAGTGCCTGCAACAGCCAATGCTATTATTTTGTGGCGGTAAAAAATAAAGCTATGATTGAAAAAATTGCACTCGAAACCGAAAAGGGAATTGAAGAATTTTATTCTGACTGTGACGAGGAATATATTGCACGAAGAAAAAAACAGATAACATTTTTCAGAAAAGCACCACTCGTGATTTTTGCATATCTTACCAAAATGGAGTTTTACGAGCCACGCTCGGTTCAGTGCTATCAGGACAAGGGATATGACTATAACGATATGATGTCAATGATGGGTTATCCCGATATTCTTTCAGTCGGTGCGGCTGTTGAAAATATGCTTTTGACCATTCACGCAAAAGGACTTGGTGCCTGCTGGATGAACGACCCGATAGTTTCGGCAGATAAAATATCCGCTTTACTCGGTGTAGATTCGGAATACCGCCTTCTGAGCGTAATACCTGTCGGAAAATCCGCATACACTCCGAGAGAACTTCCGTCAAAAAAAGTTGAAGATGTTCTTGAAATTATATAACGAAAGGAAACACAACTATGATATACAGTCTTAACGGCACAATTATACATACTGAGCCTAATGCCGTTGTAATTGAATGCGGAGGAGTAGGTTATAAATGCCTTACTACAATGAATACTCAGCGGACACTTCCGCGTATCGGCGAAAAGGCTATACTTTACACACAAATGCTTGTCCGTGATGATGCGATTGAGCTTTGCGGATTTGCAACCACAGATGAACTCAACTGCTTTAAAATGCTTATGTCGATAAGCGGCGTCGGTGCAAGGCTTGCCATTGCACTTTTGTCAGAGTTACAGCCCGAACAGATAGCACTTGCCGTATCAACAGGCGACAGCAAAACACTTACAAAGGCAAACGGCGTAGGAAATAAGCTGGCACAAAGAATTATCCTTGAACTTAAAGATAAAATCAAAAAAATCACAACAACCGACGCAATAAACACAACATCAGTCAATATACAGCCGTCCGCAACGGGAAATATACAGCAGGCACTCAACGCTCTTGCCGTACTGGGATATTCACCCGACGAGGCACTGCCGTATATGTCGGGAATTGATTCTTCACTTCCTGTTGAAAAAATTATAAGCGAAACTCTTAAAGCTATCGGAAAAAGATAATTTAATATAATTTCTTTTTAAACTGAGAATAAAAATTGCGGGTGCAGGGGTTCAACTCCTGCCGAGGTCAAGGGCGAGCAGCCCTTGCAGGGTTTGGGACAGAGTCCCGACATTTAATGCTCAGAAAAGAAATATTATACTACGAAAGGAATCCCTTATGGACGATTTTGATTTTGAAAACAGAATAGTTTCCCCCACAGAAATAATGGGTGACAATGACAGCGATAACCCACTGCGTCCACGAAGACTTGACGACTATATCGGACAGGAAAAAGTCAAGCAGAATCTTTCAATATTTATTGAGGCGGCAAAACAGCGGCACGAAACGCTTGACCATGTACTTCTGTACGGACCTCCCGGACTCGGAAAAACAACGCTTTCGGGAATTATTGCGAATGAACTCAATGTAAATCTTCGTATTACTTCCGGTCCTGCCATAGAAAAACCGGGCGACCTTGCCGCAATACTTACAAATCTCAATGAGGGCGACGTTCTTTTCATTGACGAAATACACCGAATTTCAAGGGCAGTAGAGGAAATTCTCTATCCTGCTATGGAGGATTTTGCAATAGATATTGTCACGGGAAAAGGACAGATGGCGGCGTCATATCATCTTCCGCTGCCGCATTTTACGCTTGTCGGTGCAACAACAAGAGCCGGACAGCTTACGGCTCCTCTGCGTGACCGTTTCGGTGTTTCTTTAAGACTTGAACTCTATACTCCCGAAGAACTTGCAAGAATTATTACCCGCAGTGCGTCAATTCTTAATATTGAGATTGAGCCTGACGGTGCGTTGGAGATAGCCTCCCGTTCAAGAGGAACTCCCCGTATCGCAAACAGACTTTTAAAGCGTGTGCGTGATTTTGCTCAGGTAATGTCAGACGGTGTTATCACTCTTGAAACGGCACAAATTGCACTTGAAAGGCTTGAAATAGACGAACTCGGACTTGACGCAAACGACCGCAGAATGTTGCAGGCAATAATAAAATTCTACCGTGGAGGTCCTGTCGGACTTGAAACCCTTGCCGCCGCCATAGGAGAAGAAGCGGTTACTATTGAAGACGTCATCGAGCCTTATCTTATGCAGATAGGTTTTCTCAACAGAACTCCACGAGGTCGCTGTATAACCCGTGCTGCTTGCCTGCACTTGGGATATGATTTGCCCGATGTGCAGGAAAGCCAGATTAAATTTGAATGAGAAGTAATGAATATGAACAGCTCCGTACTTTCAGTTTCACAACTGAATTTTTATATTAAATCAAAATTTGATACAGATAAAAATCTTAGTTCGGTATATCTGCGTGGTGAAATATCAAACCTCACAGACCATTACCGTTCAGGTCATATATACTTGTCGCTCAAAGATGAAAAAGCGGCAATAAAGGCTGTTATGTTTGCCTCGAACGCATCAAGACTGAAATTTCGTCCGCAGGACGGTATGACTGTGCTTGTGCGTGGGCGTGTGTCTGTTTATGAGGTGACGGGACAGTATCAGTTCTATATTGACGATATGCAGCCTGACGGTATCGGTGCTTTGAATCTTGCGTTTGAACAGCTTAAAAACAAACTGTCATCAGAGGGACTTTTTGACGAAGAACACAAAAAGCCTTTGCCGCCTTATCCGAAGAAAATCGGAGTAATAACATCTCCGACAGGAGCGGCAGTACAGGATATATTCCGTATATTAAAACGCCGTTATCCGCTCGGTGAAATAGTTATGTGTCCTGTACTTGTACAGGGAGAAAATGCCGCCGCTCAGCTTACAGCGGCAGTAGAACGCTTCAATAATCTTAAATGTGCCGATGTGATAATCATAGGACGTGGCGGAGGCTCAATCGAGGATTTGTGGGCGTTTAATGACGAAAAACTTGCCCGTGCAGTTTATAATTCCGAAATCCCCGTTGTGTCTGCCGTAGGACACGAAACGGATTTTACAATATGCGATTTTGTTGCAGATGTTCGTGCGTCAACGCCGTCAGCTGCCGCCGAGATTGTATCTCCTGAAATCGACTCAATGAAATCCGATGTTCTGTATTATCAAAAAAAGCTGTATAATCTGATTACCTCAAAAATCAGCTTTGAAAAACAGCGTCTTGAACATCTTTCAAAGTCAAAGGTTCTGAGTTCACCGCTTGAAACCGTGCATAATCGGAATATGAAGCTTGATATGCTTACTGCCCGAATGAAAACGGCATATATGACTATGCTGTCGGACAAACAGCGTACATTTGCATCTCTCAATGCAAAATTGGACGCATTAAGTCCGCTTAAAATACTGTCAAGGGGCTATTCAATAGCCGAAAAGGACAACACAGTAATAAACAGCGTAAATTCCGTCAATGTTGACGATATTATAACAGTAAGACTTTTTGACGGAAAGCTTAAATGCGTTATATCTGAAAGGGAAGCTGATAACAATGAGAAAAACATTTGATTATGAAAAGCAAGAATTTGACTCCGTTGAGTGATGAAGAGT
>JBJEOP010000032.1:0-16230 GCA_051880775.1 Acutalibacteraceae bacterium | reverse complement strand
CCATCTGGTCGATAAACGCACCCGTACCGCCTGCACACGAACCGTTCATTCGTACTTCCATACCGCCCGAAAGGAAAAGAATTTTTGCGTCCTCTCCGCCGAGTTCAATTACAACATCGGTATTAGGGATAAATGTATTCGCCGCAACTCTTGTTGCGTAAACCTCCTGAATAAAATCTATTCCGCACGCATCGGCAACACCCATTCCGGCAGAACCCGACATTGCGATATATGCGTTTTCGGCACCGGGTATTTCAGTTCTTATACGTTTAAAAAGCTCCGATATTTTTTCGGTTATCTGTGAATAGTGTCTTTCATATGTTTTATATAAAAGTTTATTATTTTCGTCAAGGGCAACGCATTTTACCGTTGTTGAACCTATATCAAGACCTATTTTAATCATAACACCGTTCTTCCTTTCAACAAGAGTGCAAGGGGCAGGAATAAATATTTTAAAAGTTCAGAAACCACCTTTATAAAGGCAGTTTTTAATGCTTTTTTCAAATTTCGATAAATTTCATCTTTACAAGTCAAGTATATATTATATATCAGAAATATCCCGATTTTGTTCTTTTAAAGAATAATATAAACGAAATAACTGTCATATATTTATATGTATATGCTGTTTTCTAAAAAACCATAATTCTTCATATACTATTGTAATTTTATCAAAAATGTAATATAATTTGAACTGTAAAATATTATTGACAGATTTGAAAATAAACACAATCACTTATCTTTTGTTTTTTCCTGCCGAATTTAATGTTGTTTGAATGTTGAAAGCTTGTGTTTTTTAAAAATAAATCCAATTTCAGAAACGGACAGAACTATATGTTTAAATTATACAATCACCTCAGCAAGCACAGACGACTTGTACTGTTCATCTGTGACTTTGTGCTATGGAATATTTCGTACTATATGTCCTTTGCAATAAACAGAAACAACTTTTTACTCAAAAGTGATTTATCTGTTTTTTTGTGGGGATTTTTAATCGAGAATATTTGCTTTACGGCGGTGTTTATTCTTTTCCGTCTTTATGACAAGCTGTGGCGGTATGCGGATATAGAGGACTTTTTCTATGCAGGCATTGCCTCACTCACGGCAAACCTTGTGTTTATGTCGTTTACAATGATAATAGGCAACGAGCAAAATCACCTTAATTTCGGGGCTCAGGTATATATTTCGTTTGCACTTATGTCAACATTTTTTGTGCTTATGTTCAGGATTATCTACCGTCTGAACAAAATCCTTGAACGGCGTAATCTTGCAGGTAAAGCCAAAAAAAGACTGCTTATCGTCGGTGCAGGCGAGGGTGCTTTGTCCGTACTCAGCGAGCTTTCAAAATCACCCGGAAACGAGTATCTTCCTATATGTATCGTTGATGATGACAAGGAAAAGCTCCACCGCAGAATTGCAGGCGTAAAGGTTGCCGGTACTACCTATGAAATTCCCGAAGTATGCCGTAAAAATGATATTGAAGTAATACTCTTTACCATTTCACAGATAAGCGTTGCCGACAAAAAGCGTATTCTTGACACCTGTTCAAAGACACACCTTGAAGTAAAAATCATTCCTAATATATACAATCTTCTTACATCGGGCGTACCTATTACATCATCAATCCGACAGGTTGAGGTTGAGGATTTGCTCGGTCGTGAACCCGTTGTGTTCGATACCGAAAAATACGGCAAGTATCTCATCGGTCAGACTGTTCTTGTAACGGGCGGCGGCGGCTCGATAGGCTCTGAATTATGCCGTCAGATTGCACGGCTTAAACCACGACACCTCATTATACTTGATATATATGAAAATAACGCCTACGATATTCAGCAGGAGCTTATACGCAACCACGGAACAGACCTTGACTTTGAAGTGCAGATTGCCTCTGTGCGTGACAAGATGAAGCTTAAACACATCTTTGAAACACGGCACATAGATGTTGTATTTCATGCAGCCGCTCACAAGCACGTTCCTCTTATGGAAACCAACCCCGAAGAAGCCGTAAAAAACAATGTTTTCGGCACACTCAATCTTGTTGAACTGGCTGACCAATACCATGTAAAAAACTTTGTGCAGATTTCCACCGATAAGGCTGTAAATCCTACAAATGTTATGGGTGCAACAAAACGTATCTGCGAAATGATTATACAGATGATGGGCAGACGCAGCAAAACAAACTTTGTTGCCGTGCGTTTTGGTAATGTACTCGGTTCAAACGGTTCGGTTATTCCGCTGTTTAAGGAACAAATCCGTACAGGCGGCCCTGTTACCGTAACTCATCCTGACATTATACGCTACTTTATGACTATTCCCGAGGCGGTTTCACTCGTTCTTACCGCAGGCAGCCTTGCAAAAGGCGGCGAAATATTCATTCTCGATATGGGCGAACCCGTAAAGATACGGGTTCTTGCCGAAAATCTCATACGGCTTTCAGGCTTTAAGCCTTACGAGGACATCAAGATTGAATATACGGGACTCAGACCGGGCGAAAAGCTCTATGAAGAACTACTGCTTAACGAAGAGGGCTTAACAAAAACCGACAACAAGAAAATTTATATCGGCAAGCCGATTGAATTTGACAACGAAAGCTTTTTCAAACATCTCACAAAGCTTTATAATGTTGCAAAGCATAATAATAAAGACGAGGTCGAACAGCTTATTGCTGAGATTGTTCCGACCTTCCACCATGCTCCTCATGGAACAGACCCGCTTCCCGAAGAAATAAACACGGACAAAAACTGAATAATAATTCATAATTCATAATTCATAATTCATAATTACCCGAAAAACTCCTGACGCATTATTTGTGCGTCAGGAGTTTTTCGACAAAATAATAAAAAGCTGCATATAATACTATTTCCTTTTAAAACTGAGGATAGAAATTGCGGGTGCAGGTGTCGCTCACACCTGCCGAGGTCAAGGGCGAGCAGCCCTTGTGGGGTTTGGGGCAAAGCCCCGATATACATTACTCAAAAAAGAAACAGTATAAAACACAAGAACGCAGCCAAAACTGACTGCGTTCTTATGCAAAAGGAAGGGATAATGAAAAAACAAAAAAGGGGAATTAGCAATTTAATAAAGGATTTTCTCCTAATGAATATAATACCACATATATATTGATTTTTCAATAGATTTCTGAAATTTTATCATTAAAATTAAAATCAGGTTATTATTGTTTATATATCAGCACTTTAAAAACTACTCTCCACGGTCATCTATCAGCACAGCGTCAATATTGTAGCTGTACGGCTTGCCCGATGTATTTTCGGACGACCTGAAAAGCGTAAGGGTTACTTTGTCGCCCGGCTTGTACTGCTTCATCTGGTCAACAAATTCAGTTGCGTCCCTGACAGTTTCACCGTTAACGGCAGTTATAATGTCTTTTTCCTTTGCGATAGTGCCGTAAAGCGGGCTTTGACGGTTTATTTTTGTGATAATCATACCCTGAGGTATGTTATTTGTCTTTGACGCATAAAGCGTACAGGTCGTTCCCTCTATTCCAAGAGTTCCCCTGTCGTTGACATATCCGTACTTTATCAGCTTATTGACTATATCCGCCACGGTGTTACTCGGAATCGCAAAGCCCATACCCTCGTAGTCTGTACCTACAAGCTTTGCGGTATTCATACCGATAACCTGACCGTGTTCATTTATCAATGCTCCGCCTGAATTTCCGGGATTGATTGCGGCGTCTGTCTGAATATATTTGACATATCGGTTTGACGAAAGCACCCTGTTAAGTGCCGAAACGGCACCCTTTGTAAGCGAGTTTGAAAAAGCCGCTCCTCCGGGATTACCTATTGCGTAAGCCTCCTGACCCACAACCAGATTGTCAGAATCGGCAAACGCAGCCTCGGTAAGATTATCTGCATCAATTTTCAGTACGGCAAGATCAGTCTTTGTATCAATTCCGATAATTGTTCCGAGGTACTGTTCACCGGTGCTGAGCGTAACCATAACGCCCGTATCCTTTGAGTCATCAACAACGTGGCTGTTTGTTGCGATATATCCGTCTGATGAAATAATAATTCCCGAGCCCTCGCCGCTTTCTGTGAGAGTATAGTCTGTGCCTGCCTCATAGGAGGTTATGCACACAACCGACGGTGACGCTTTTTTGTATGCACTGTTTGCCGTTAAGGCTGATGATGTTTCGGCGTAAGAGGTCTGTTCCGTTGAAATCTGCGGGCCGTTTTCATCAGCACTTACGTCAGGTGCGTCAGGCAGTGATGACGCCGAGCCGTATGACGACTCAGCACCGCTGTTGTTGGGTATATTATCATCTATCAGGCTGTTATTGTTTTTATCCGGATTTATAATAAAAACAACCAAAGCCACAATAACAACCAAAAGCACGGAACTCACACACCACAAGGCAACCTTCATACCGTTATGTTTTTTTGGCGGCTTACCGCCGTTATTCATATTCGGCTGATACTGATAGCTGAAATTATTCGGATTAAAATTTTGATTATTAAGGTTATAATTATTCGGATTGTATGAACCGTAGTTCATATTATATCCGTTCTGAGGCATATTGTGAGAATTATAATTATTGTAAGGCATTTGCTGAGGATAAATATATCCGTCGTTATTCTGAGGATAACGAACAGGCGGCATATTGTATTCATTGTCCGTAAAGTGTGTTTCGGGATTTTGCGGTACAGGCTGTTCCGACTGTTCATTAAAATCATAATTGTTCCTGCCGTTTTCAAAATCACCGTTCTGACTGTTATATTCATTATAAATATTTTCGCTGCCGCTAAGCTGTTCGCTGTTTTCTTCACTGCCGTCGGCAGAACTGTCCGAGTACATATCTTCAAATTCATCTGACATAAAACATACCTCCTTTTTGGGTTACACTATTGTCAAGGCAGATTTTTTCTTTCCTGTTTTTTTACTCCGTTTTGCTTTTTCGGAATATAGAATTTAAACTGACAATATTCTCCGATAACACTCTCTGCGGTAATTTCTCCGCCGTGAAGTCTGATAATACTCCTTACAAGATAAAGACCGAGTCCAAGACCTTTTTTATCCTTGCTGCGTGATTTGTCGGTTTTGTAGAATCTGTCAAAAATAAGTGCTATTTCCGCCTTTTCTATACCGTGACCGCTGTTCTTGATTGAAAAATCGGTTCTATCGGAGTTTTCAGTAATACTAAACTCAATATAGCCGCCTTCGTCAGTAAACTTAACGGCATTTTCAATAAGATTGTACACCACCTGATGCAAAAGGTCCTTATCGCCGTAAACGTTCTTCGGCGTTATTGAGTCCAGACCGCGTATTTCAATACTCTTCTTGTCTATTTCCTGTTCAAAGGTAATAACAATAGTTACAAGAGTAGAAAAAAGGTCAAAGCTCTGATAATTCAGTTTCAGCTCGCCGCTGTCAATCCTCGAAAGGTCGAGCATTGAGCGTACAAGTCTTGAAAGACGCTTTACCTCGTCAGACACAATATGAAGATAATAGTCCTGTTTTTCCGGCGGAATTGTGCCGTCAAGAATACCGTCGATAAATCCCGATATTGTGGTCATAGGTGTTTTCAGCTCGTGAGAAACATTTGCAACAAAGCTCTTTCGTATATGCTCGGACGACGACAGCGAGTCAGCCATATTGTTAAAAGCAACCGCAAGCTCTCCTATTTCATCATTCGAGGTTTCGCTTACACGAACGCTGAAATCACCTTTTCCGAACTGCTTTGCCGCCTGTGACATCTGCCTCAGCGGTTTTACAAGATTATACGAAAACAGTCCTATTCCCAGGACGGAAATTGCCAGTGCAGCAAAAGCCGAAAGAATAAATACTTTCAGCATCATATCGGTAAAGCCTGTTACGTCGCTCATATCCGAGGTAACGAACACAACTCCCATAATGTTTTTTCCGTTGTTGTAATATATCGGCCGTGCCGCAATATATCTGTCATAATCATAAATTCCGCCAAGTGTTCCCTTTGAAAAATAGGTTGACTCCTTGATGGTTTTCTGTACTATATCGGGAGCTACAATCATATTTGTAAGAACCTTTTTTTCGGAGCTTACAACAAGTATTGACCTGGCATTTGTGTTTGTAACAATAATATCGACTCCTGCGTCATTGATATACAGCTTTAAAAAACTCGTTATATCACCGGCACGGTTTATAGAAAAAGAATCCTCCCTGCCGTCGAGCGACTGATTTATTGCAACATTAGAACGGATAAAGGCCGCTATGTTTTCGGCACGATTATCAAGGTCTATTCGTTTTTCGTTTGACCAGTAATTTGTAATGGTGATTATAAGTATTATTCCCAAAATCAGAAAGCTGAAAAACACCATCAAAAGACTGATGTTCATATATTTTTTGAACAAGGATTTTTTCGCAATAAACTTATTCTTTAACTTCAAACTTATAACCTACTCCCCATACGGTTTTCAACGCCCATTTGTCAGAAACGCCTTCAAGCTTTTCTCTCAGACGCTTAACGTGTACATCTACTGTTCGGGAATCGCCGTAATAGTCAAATCCCCATACTTCATCAAGGAGCTGGTCACGGGTGAATACTCTGTTAGGGTTGCTCGCAAGATGATAAATGAGCTCCATTTCCTTTGGCGGAGTATCTATCTGTTCGCCGTTCACTCTCAACTCATAGTTTGTAAGGTTAATAACCAATTTATCATAACGCACTTCTTTTTTTGCCGGTTCCGTGCTGATCTGCTGTTCAGTGCCGTTCACACGCCTTAAAACCGCCTTTATTCTTGCAACGATTTCCTTGGTTTCAAACGGCTTTACAACATAGTCGTCGGCACCGAGTTCCAGTCCGAGTACCTTGTCAAAAACTTCGCCCTTTGCCGTAAGCATAATTATCGGACATTGAGATGTTTTTCTGATTTCTCTGCATACCTGCCAGCCGTCAAGCACCGGCAGCATTATATCAAGAAGTACGAGATCGGGTTTTTCTGTTTTAAACTTTGTTACCGCCTGACCGCCGTCATTTGCAATAACAACCTCATACCCCTCCTTCTCAATATACAATCTCAGAAGTTCACATATATTTTTATCGTCATCAACAACAAGAATTTTCCCCATACTCATAATTTACGACCTCACTTTTCATTTATAAAATCCGATTTTACCGCAACTTACGATAACATCATTATAACATAATTATAACGTAAATGTATAGAGAATTTATAAATTTATTCTTTAATTAACCTTGATAATGCACACAAAAAGGCTTGCGGATTTTTTAAGCCGCAAGCCCCGTGAATATAATATTTACTTTATGTCACGCTTTCTGAATACCATAAGACCTGTTACACCTGTAACAGCGATATATCCCAGACCTATAAGCAGCGGAATGTATATTTCGCCGTTAAGACAGCTTTTTTCTACTATACCAAAAGTATTCAATATCCAGAATCTTGAATAATTGCTGAAATTCTCGACAAACACACCGAGTACCTCAAAGATTGATGAAACAAATACAACAATACATATTGAAGCGGCAACGGAAACTCCGGTTTTTCTGAACAGCATTGCAAACATCAGATACATTGAAGCCGCTGCAACAGCAAGAAACAGATATGTAAGAATCATAACAATCATTTGCCATACACTGACATCAGCAGCGGTCGGCATACATATAAACGCAACTATTGTACCGCTTATAACAAAAAGTGAAATAAGAATAAGAGAGCTTACAACGGATACAATGAATTTTGAAAGATATATCTGCGTTCTCGAAAAGCCTCTTGAAACAGCGTTTTTAAATGTTCCCATAGAATATTCGGAGGTGATAAAAACACAAATACATATAGCCGTGAGTATCCCGATATCAGGGTCGGCAAAAAGGTAGCTTACCATTGACCATACATTGTTTTGCGGAATTCCGCTTAACACCATCTCGATATCCTCACCGCCCATTGACGACAGCATATCAAGCTGACTGTCAATCATCTGCAAGGACATATTCATAATATATATCATAAAAGCACCGAAAGCTGCGGCGATAATTGCACAGACAAGCAGTGTTTTGCCCTTGAACAGCTTTTTGAAATCAGCTCTGATAAGTCCTGACATATTACATTCCCTCCATTTTTCTGACAAAATAAGCCTCAGCACTGTTTTCCTGAGTGAAAATGCCTTTTACCGTAATTCCCGACCGGAAAAGAGTGTTTGTGAGTTCGCCGATATTTTCAACCATGTTTTCAAGAATTATTGCCCCGTCGGTTGCAAATGAAATATTTGCAGCTTTAAGCGTTGCTGAAATAATTTCTGCGGCTTTCTGCGGATTGTCCGTCTGAATAACGGTCTGTGTTCCGCATTTTTCAGCAAGCTCTTTTGCGGTAATTTCTTCAATCAGTTTTCCCTTTGAAATAATGCCGTAGCAGGTCGCAATTTTTTCAAGCTCGCCGAGAATATGGCTTGAAATGAATATTGTCTTACCGTAGTTATTTTTAAGGTTGAGTATAAGCTCACGGATTTCGATAATACCCGTCGGGTCAAGACCGTTAATAGGTTCATCAAGAATAATAAATTCAGGGTCGCCGACAAGTGCCATTGCAATTCCGAGCCTTTGTTTCATACCAAGCGAAAAATCCTTTGCCTTTTTCTTGCCTGTATCGCTAAGACCTACAACTTTCAGAATTTCGTCAATGCTTTTTTTGTCTGCATTAAGCATTGTACAGTACAGGTCAAGATTTTCGTAAGCCGTCATATTAGTATAAAGCGACGGACCTTCAATAAGACTGCCTGTTTTCTTTCTTGCGTTCTGAACATTATCATCACCAAGAAGCTTAAAGCTGCCCGAGGTCGGCTGTGCAAGTCCGAGTATAAGGCGGATAAAGGTGGTTTTGCCTGCACCGTTTTTTCCGACAAAGCCGTAAATCTCGCCTTTTTTTATGTTAAGGCTGACCTTATCCACGACATTTATTCCACTGTAGTTTTTCGTTAGTTCGTTTGTTTGAAGAACATAATCCATAAACATACCTCCGTTAATTATAAAACTGTGTTAATCGTATTTTTCCTCTATCTCAATAATTATCCTTGATTTTTCAAGATACATTATTGTAAAGACTTCTCCCCGTGCCGCCTCATCGTGCATTTTTGCAAATTCCTCAATGCTGAGTGCCTTGCCGTGAATATAACCGTCGTCAAGTTTTATCTTGTAGTTTACGGTCATCTGAAAATATCCGTCCTCCATCTCAAACAGCGGCACAAGTTCAACCGTTTTGTATGCACGGTTTTCAATATCCTCTTTTGCGGCAGACTGCATTGCAAGCGGAAAACCTTTGATTTTTCTTTTTGCCGTTTCTCTGGTCATCAGCATTTCTCCTTTTTTCGTATTGTCGTTTTCAAAAAATCCTTATCGGCTTTTTGAACACGGTAAGAATCGCATATTTTCCTTATTGTGCGGTTGTATGTATCATCATCAAGAACACCGCTTAACAGAAAAGCCTTTGTTTCTTTCGGGAATTTTACATAACAAACCGAAACCGCCCACGCAACAGCCATTGATGAATAATATTCTGTTGTTTCAATCACGGAAAGCCGTTTTAACGTATGTTCAATATACTCCTCATCAACAAAATAGTCAAGCATAATTACTGCACCGAACCGCCGGTAAAATTCCTTGTCGGAACGGCAGTAAGACTCAATAAAATCCCACATAAGCTCTTTGTTTTTCCGTATGAATTTCAAGGACGCACAAAAGCTGTCACATACAGACCAGTTATTTATCAGCGGCACAAAACCGGAAATAAGTTCAAGACGCTTTTTTGCATCAATCTTTAATGCACCGATAACCATACCTCTGAGCATAGTTTCCTCGAAATATATATCATCTCCGTCAAGACAGGATATTCCGTCGGTCACGGCAATTTCGGAGGCTAATTTTCTTAATTTCGGCAGTCTTACGCCAAGCATATTATCACTGTTCGGCACAAGTACTGACGAAAACTCTCTGTATTTATTTTCTGCAAGAGATATTAGCTTTTCTCTGATTTCCTGTTTCATAATTCTGTCCTTTAATGTATATACGCTCAATATATTATACTTTTTGTATATTCAGTTTTTATTATTCTTATAGTAATATACTTATTGTATTTTTATAGATTATTATACTATAAGTTTATACCGTCGCAGTATAATTATTATACTTTTAGTATTTATTCATTATATAATACTATTTGTCAATAATAAAGTCATACAGTAAATATACAAACCGTAGTTTAATGCTTTTATATACAATAAGTATTTATACATTTTAAATACTAACAGTATTTTATGTTTTATAATTACAATAAGTATAATACACTTAATATCTGTATCAAGCATTTTCTACATTTTGTATATTATTAAAAATATCTCTTTTCAAGTTCAAGAAGATATTTTTTTATTTCCGCTCCTGCCGCATAGCCTTTAAGACTGCCGTCTGAACCGATTATACGGTGACATGGAATAAAAATCAATATAGGATTTTTGTTATTCGCATTTCCGACGGCACGGGCGGAATACGGCTTGTTTATCCTTTGTGCCATCTGTTTGTATGTTTCGGTAGTGCCGTAGTTCACCTGCTGAACAGCCCTCCATACCGATTGTTCAAAATCAGTTCCGTGCGTTTTTAACGGCAAGTCAAAATCCTTTCGGCTGCCGTTTAAATATTCTTTAAGCTGTGACGACGCCGAAAAGATAACCTCCGTTTCAGATTTTTGTGCTGACGGAATTTCTTCGGCAAAATGTAAATCCGTAATAAATCCGTTTTCTTCTGCTATTGATATATTGCCTATGTCGGTACTGTACATATAATAATATTTCATTTTTCAAAAATCGCTTTCGTTTTCGTATTGATTTACAACATCAATAAACATCTGACCGTAACGCCTTATCTTTTCTTCGCCCATACCGCTGATTTTACTTAAATCCGTGATTTTCCTCGGTCTGTAAGCCGCAATTTCCATAAGTGTCGGGTCGCTCACCACAGCATACAATGGCACACCGTTATTCAAAGCCAGTTTAAGCCGCTGTTTTCTCAGGCGTTCAAACAATGCCTCATCTACAAAGAGTTTCTTTGAATCCGCACGGACAACCGTATGTTCGGAATAGCTGTCGGCACTGTCGCCGTTGCATACACTGCAATTATTGCACGGCGGAATAAATCTCTCCCCGAAATACTGCAACATTCTCTTACGCAGGCACACACTTGTTGACGTCGAGTAAAAGGTCATAAGTTTCAGCTTTTCAAGCTCGGTTGCAAGATATTCTTCCTTTTGTTCGTCGCTCATATTCTCGCTGTCGGCACTTTTTTTGATGAGAAATTCATTGAGCTTTACATCTCTGCCGCTGTAAAGAAGAATACACTCTGACGGTTCTCCGTCACGGCCTGCACGACCCGCCTGCTGATAATATTCCTCCATATTCTGCGGCATATTGTTGTGTATAACATACCGTACATTCGGCTTGTCGATACCCATACCAAAAGCGTTTGTCGCAACAATAATTTTTGTGCGGTCATATATAAATTCATTCTGATTGTGCGTTCTGTCGCTGTCACTCATTCCTGCGTGATAAGGCAGTGCGGAATAACCGTTGTCGATAAGCATATCGGCAATTTCATCAACAGCCTTTCGGGTTGCACAGTATATTATACCCGACTTATCTTCATTCTTTGAAACATAATTCAGAATAAAGCGGTCTTTGTCCAAAGGCTTGTATATGCCGAAAAACAGATTTTCCCTGTCAAAGCCTGTTGTCATCGTAAAGGGATTTTGAAGTTTAAGATTGCTTATAATGTCATTCTTTACTCTTTTTGTGGCTGTCGCTGTAAAAGCCGCAACAACAGGACGGCTCGGCAGCTTGCCGATAAAATCCGCAATCTGCATATAGCTCGGTCTGAAATCGTGTCCCCATTGTGAAATACAGTGTGCCTCGTCAACCGCAATAAGCGATATTTTCTGATTACACGCAAAGTCAATAAAGCTGTCTGTTGTCAGTCTTTCGGGGGCAACATAGATGATTTTATATACCCCTTTTCGTGCATTTGCTATTGCCATATCCATTTGTCGTGGCGTCAGTGAACTGTTGAGATATGCCGCACGGACTCCCACTGAAATCAAGGCTCTTACCTGATCCTGCATAAGCGAAATAAGCGGCGAAATTACCAGAGTTATTCCGTCAAAAGCAAGTGCGGGAATCTGATAGCATATTGATTTTCCTGCACCTGTCGGCATAACGGCAGAAATATCCCTGTGAGAAAGGATATTGTTTATAATTTCCTCCTGACCGTTTCTGAACGAATCATAGCCGTAATATTTTTTTAAAATTGCATAAATATCCATAATTTCACCGCCGTTAAATTCAGCTTTCCTTATTTCAATTCCTGTACAGTGTCAAAAATCCGTGAAACATTCACATAATCATCAACATAAAAGCAGTACCAGTTATCTTCGTAATCATAAATATTGTTGTGACAATAAATACGGTCATCTTGAAAATACATTGTAGTTTCTCTGTAAATCGTATCTTCATTGTTTTTATTCCACATAAAAGTCAGACTGTCCTCATTTGAAATATCGGGAGTTTCACAAACTTCTATCTTTCCGCTAATCGTCAGTAAAGTATCCCATATTTTATAATATTTATCTTTGTCTATGTTGTATTTTTTCGATTGATATGCAACAAAGGTTTTAGCAGACGGTATCATATTATAAAACTCATATAATGTTTCTGTTTTTTGTTTTTTATATGAAATGTTATTGTTTGAATCAACACTTACAATATATAATTCTGCCTTTTGAAGACTTTCACCACCTACAAGGTCAAGTGCTATTATGTGACTTTTGCCCTCTTTCTGTGCTTTAAACCGATTGCCCAACGCATTATCGCCCATAATTGTCATTCTTTGAATTTCACCCATATCCTGAATTACATTGTTTTCATCATAGAGATAACATTTTGTGTAATGTCCCATTGAATTTGAACCTGTATATATAATTTCAAGGTTATCACCATAAGCACGAGTCTGTACAGTAATTATATCAAACACAATATACGAAACAAAAGATATAATGGCAATACCATAAACCAGACCAAAACCGACCAATGATTTTTTATTTTTTAACTGCTTTTTGCGGTTTAATCTTATCATATTACAAAGAATACCCGCTCCGTAAATAAACAGAAAACCTATACCAATCACAATCAATGGAATAAAATTCATAAAATCTATCCTTATATAAAAATGTATTACCTATATCATTTTATTAACTTTTGATATACATAACACCACTAAAATATTTACTTTGTCAGAACGTGTCTGCAATAATTTGTTTTGCTGTTAAATAATATTATTTGTTCTTTTTCATAATTATAAGCTGTATGATATTCAGTGCAACAATTATAGCAAACAAAGCTATGTTAATTCCAAGACGCATTGACCAGCCCTCTGTGATAATTGCCATAACCGCAAAGAAAACTCCGCATAAAGCAACAATAATGAATATAATTTCCATAACCAATACAAGCTTGCTAAGACCCTTCATAAATAAGCCCCCGTTTAATTGTTTTTATTCATTTCATCGTGGTCGGCTTTTACGGCTTTATAAAGCTCCACACTGTTCCAGTTGACATTTGTAGGAGTAATAACAGCCTTCAAAGCAATTTTACCTATGCCGTTCTTGTTTAATGCACGGACAAGTGCGTCAATTTTTGCACTTGTAAAGCCGCCCATAACTATCATTTCATCGTCAAAGCCGTCGCCGTCATATTTTCCCTCAACAGGTTCAATGCCCTTTATTCCTGCAAGAACACCTATCGGCTGAGAAAAATCCTCTTTGCTGACGGTTTTAAGAAAAAATTTCAGCGGCAACAAAGCCCTTTTTACCTTCGGCAGACGGTCACCGTCAAAATTATAAAGCAACACCGTTTCTCTCACTATATCTTCACCCCTGAATTATATCCTGACCTTTCGCACAACTCCGCTCTCAACTCTCCACACTGAATTATTCGGTGTCGAGTTTGAGGACAGCCATAAACGCCTCCTGCGGAACTTCAACCGTTCCAAGCTGACGCATACGCTTTTTACCCTCTTTCTGTTTTTCAAGCAGTTTTTTCTTACGGGTAATGTCGCCGCCGTAGCACTTTGCAAGAACGTCTTTTCGCATAGCCTTTACTGTTTCACGGGCAATAATCTTTCCGCCGATACAAGCCTGAATAGGCACTTCAAAAAGCTGTCTTGGAATATTCTCCTTTAACTTTTCAGCCATCTTGCGTCCTCGTGAATAAGCCTTGTCTGCGTGAATAATAAACGACAGTGCGTCAACAACCTCGCCGTTAAGCATTATATCAAGTTTTACAAGCTTTGACTCTGCATAGCCCGTAACCTCATAGTCAAATGACGCATAGCCTCTTGTGCGTGATTTAAGCGTATCAAAAAAGTCATATACAATCTCAGCAAGCGGCAGTTCATAGTGAATGTCAACTCTGTCGGAGTCAATATATTTCATATCCTTGAATACTCCACGCCTGTCCTGACACAGCTCCATAATATTGCCGACATATTCCGACGGTGCATAAATATGAGCGTTTGTAATCGGTTCTTCGGCTTTTGCGATAAGTGCCGTTTCGGGATAGTTAGTCGGGTTGTCTATCATTTCGACAGTACCGTCGGTTTTGGTTATTCTGTAACTTACGCTCGGTGCTGTTGTGATGATGTCAAGATTGTATTCTCTTTCAAGCCGTTCCTGTATAATCTCCATATGGAGAAGTCCGAGAAATCCGCATCGAAAACCAAAGCCGAGTGCAACAGAGGTTTCAGCCTCAAACGACAGCGACGCATCGTTGAGCTGTAATTTTTCGAGAGCGTCACGCAAATCACCGTATTTCGCACCGTCAGCCGGATAAATTCCGCAGAAAACCATCGGCTGTACGGAGCGGTATCCGGGCAAGGGTTCAGCGGCAGGATTTGACGCAAGAGTTACGGTATCGCCTACACGAGCGTCGCTTACGGTCTTGATTGATGCGGCAATATAGCCAACCTCACCGGCATAAAGAGCCTGCGTCGGTTCAAGATTTTTTGCACGCATAAATCCGCATTCAACAACGGTAAACTCCGAGCCTGTCGCCATAAGACGAATTGTGTCGCCAACGTGAAGCTCGCCCTCTTTAATACGGACATATATTATAACACCCTTATAGCTGTCATAATAGGAGTCAAATATAAGTGCCTGCAAAGGCTTGCTGTTATCTCCCTGCGGCGGCGGAATGAGCTTTACAATCTGTTCCATAACATCGTGAATGTTGATGCCCATTTTTGCCGAAATAAGCGGAGCGTCATCAGCCGGAATACCGATTACATCTTCGATTTCCGCTTTTACCCTGTCGGGTTCGGCACTCGGCAAATCAATTTTATTGATTACAGGCACAATTTCAAGACCTGCGTCAACCGCAAGATAGGTATTTGCAAGAGTCTGTGCCTCAATTCCCTGTGATGCGTCAACCACAAGAACCGCACCCTCACACGCCGCCAACGAACGTGACACCTCATAGTTAAAGTCAACGTGACCGGGGGTATCAATAAGGTTGAATATATATTCTTCGCCGTTGTCAGCGTGATAAAGAAGTGTAACTGCGTGAGCCTTGATTGTAATTCCTCTTTCACGTTCCAGATCCATATTATCGAGAAGCTGATCTTCCATATCCCTTATTGCAACGGATTTTGTCTGTTCGAGCATTCTGTCGGCAAGTGTTGACTTGCCGTGGTCAATATGGGCAATAATGCTGAAATTTCGTATTTTATTTTTATCAAATGCCATTTTATCCACCTGCTTTTTATAATTTTTATGCTGTTTCTGTTTCAGATACAATGACCGCCTCCACTGAAAAAGGAGAATCCGCTTGCTGTGGATATAATTCCACCGCAATATTGTCTTAATCAAAAATTCAACCGAGCGAACATACTCACGGTCACAATAATTATGCATTATGAATTATGCATTATGAATTATTATACCATACAAGCAGTACAAATGTAAATCATACAAAAAATTTTCAAAGCCATAAACAATAAAATCAATTCCCAAAGTAATTTTCCACAGTGGAATTTACCTTGGGAATTGATTTCATAAAAGCAAATTGTCATAAAAATACAGACGAATAATTTGTTTATCTTTTTGAATTATCCGTGTTAATTTCAGAATATGATGTTATTTTCAGGAGAGAAATTCATTCCAGACTTCCCGATAGTCGTCCGACTGAGTT
>JBJEOP010000031.1:0-16425 GCA_051880775.1 Acutalibacteraceae bacterium | reverse complement strand
GTTCTTCGGGAGTTGAATAGCACACAGAACCGAAACGAAGTTTTTTTGCAAGATTTGCAATTTTTTCGACAGCGTCCTGCGGTGCTTCGCACGGAATTATTATACAGCTTGCACCGTCAAAAAGGTCGGCGTCAGAAACATCAAAGCCGTTTTTTTCCTTGCCTGCCATCGGGTGACAGCCAACAAAGGTAAATCCGTATTCCTTTGAAATTTCAACAAGCTGAGGACATATTTTTGATTTTATTCCCGATGTATCAATCACTATACAGTCTTTCGGAATAAGAGCGGCATTGTCACGGACAAAGTTTACGGCAACCTCAGGATACGTTCCGAGTATAATCAGATCTGCCCGTTTTAAGTCATCAACCGTACCTGCTTCATTTATTGCACCGCACGCAAGAGCCTTTTCAAGCGGTTCACGACTGCGGTTAATACCTATAATGTAGTTATCCGTATATTTTGCAATAGCCTTTGCCATAGAACCGCCGATAATTCCAAGTCCGACAATAACAACATTCATAATTTTATTTTGCCGCAGAATTACACTTCTGTGACTTCCCCTTTCTTAATTTTACAACAAACTAATCTGTACGCCACGAACTAATGGTTCACACAAATAATTATGAATTATGAATTCGCAATGCTGTCGTAGGCTTTTTTGAGGGCGAATGCACGCTTTGCAACAACGTCAAACTGGTCAGGAGTAAGTGACTGAGCACCGTCGGAAAGAGCGTGTTTCGGATCGTTGTGTACTTCTATCATAAGACCGTCTGCACCTGATGCCACAGCCGCAAGAGCCATAGATTCAACAAGCCAAGCCTTGCCTGTTGCGTGGCTCGGGTCAACGATAACGGGCAGGTGAGAGAGCTTTTTAATTACAGGAACAGCCGAAAGGTCAAGAGTATTTCTTGTTGCTGTTTCGTAGGTTCTTATTCCACGCTCACAGAGTATAACTTTATTGTTGCCGCCGGCCATAATGTATTCGGCACTCATCAGCCATTCTTCGATTGTGTTTGCAAGACCTCTTTTAAGAAGTATAGGCTTGTCGATTTTTCCGAGTTCTTTGAGAAGCTCAAAGTTCTGCATATTTCTTGCACCAACCTGAATAATGTCAACGCTTTCAAACATATCAATGTGCGACGCTCTCATAATTTCGGTTACAATCGGAAGTCCCGTAACTTTTCTTGCACCTTTGAGCAGGTCAAGTCCCTCAGCTTTCAAGCCCTGAAAAGAATATGGTGATGTACGGGGCTTGAATGCACCGCCTCTGAGAAATGTTGCACCGGCGTCCTTTACTCTTTGTGCAACATAGTTTATCTGTTCCTCACATTCAACCGAACACGGTCCCGCCATAATACAAAGATTGCCGTCGCCGATTTTCTGACCTGTGGGCAGCTCGATTACGGTGTTGTCGGGGTGAAATTTACGGTTGGCTTTTTTGTACGGTTCCTGTACACGCTTTACGCTTTCAACTATATCCTGTGCATTTATCCAGTCTTCATCAACCTGTGTTGTGTCGCCGATAAGACCGAGAACAGTTGATTCAACACCAAACCATGCATTGACTTTAACATTATATTTTTCTTCGAGTGATGTTTTAAAAAGCGTAATTTGATCCTTATTGACTTCGGGTTTTAATACAATAATCATTAGATTTTCCTCCGTGAATTAAAATTTTTCATTAAAAAACGGAACCCTGTGCGGATTCCGTCAGAATAACCTTATAGATACAGATAAAAAAGGTTTCAGGAAATACCGCAGTTTTTACTGCACGACTTAAAAATCCATGCAAAATAATTATAGCATGAATAAGCGAAAAAATATACATTAAATCGTACATTTTGGCAAGCAGTCATTTGCGGATTTTCCTTTCGTGTTTTTTCTGTTACAATAACATAATAAACTTAATACTTTAAATTGTCAAGACTTTAAAGCGATAAATTTTTTGAAATATCTACGAATCGTGGATTGTACTTGATATGAAGAAATATTATACTTGATTTAAGAAATTTATATTTGATTGAGGTGATAAAATGAATTTAGAAAATGTAGGACAGCTTTTACGCCGCCTCAGAAAAGAAAAAGGACTGACTCAACAGCAAATCGGCGACAGGCTGAATATAAGTGCAAAAACCGTTTCAAAATGGGAATGTGGCTGCGGCTTTCCCGATGTATCGGTTCTGAAAGAATTATCCGAAATATTAGATGTCAATATCAACATAATATTATCGGGTGATTTACAACAAAACAAGGAGGAAACAGGCAATATGAAAAAAACAGGCTTTTATGTATGTTCCGATTGCGGAAATATAGTATTATCAACAGGAAATTCCGAAATATCCTGTTGTGGCAGAAAGCTGACAAGGCTTGAAGCAAAACCGAGCGACGAAAAACACTCTTTAAAAGTCGAAACGATTGAAGACGAATTTTATATAACATTCGACCATAGTATGACAAAGGAACATTACATCAGTTTTGTGGCTTATGTCGGTTGTGACAGAGCCTTGATTGTCAGGCTTTATCCCGAACAGAACCCGGAAGTAAGATTCCCGAAAATGTACGGCGGCAAGCTGTACTTTTACTGTAACCAACACGGACTCTTTTTTAGTTAGGAATTAGGAATGAGGAATTGCAATAAAATAAATCCGCTGATAGTACATTTTGTGTATTGTCAGCGGATTTTTATTTATACGGTTAAACAGACAAAGAGGACATTATTTCATTACAAACCTGTAAAGGCGACTGTGCGGCGTTTACGGTGATGTCAGCGGCAGCTTTATACAGCGGCATACGCTTTTCGTAAAGCTCACGCATAGCCTTGTCTTTGTCGGGACGGTTTAAGAGTGGGCGAGTGGTGTCGTTTTGCAGTCTTTCGGCAACAACTTCAACAGGAATATCAAGAAGTACAATACTTCCGCCTTTTCTGAATTGTTCAACATTTACCTGATAGGTCAGCGTTCCGCCGCCTGTTGCGATGACAAGTCCGTTTTTTGTGGAAAGCTCCTTTGACGCTTCCCGTTCAAGCTGACGGAAATATTCCTCTCCGTTGTCGGCAAAAATCTGTGAAACGGTTTTATTTTCCTTTTTTTCAATATAGCTGTCAAGGTCAACAAAAGACATTCCGCTTTTCTTTGAAAGCAGACTTCCGATTGTGCTTTTGCCGCAGCCCATAAATCCGCAGAGAATTATATTTTTTCTGTTCATACTATAATCCTCCGCTTATGAAAATTTCTTTTTGAGTTCAGCGGCACTGTCCTCTACAAGCTGATTTATGTCATCAGTGTTATAAACCGAGCCGTCCCATATTTCGTGCGATACAGCGGCTTGCCATACGAGCATAGACATTCCGCCGACAGCCGTTGCACCGTTTGCTTTTGCGGTTTTTATGAGTTTTGTTTCGAGCGGATTGTAAACAGCATCAAAAACATATTTGCATTTGTTGACTATTTCGGGGCTTACCGCCATAGTATCAATATTGGGGTACATTCCGAGCGGTGTTGCGTTTACAAGCAAATCGAAATTTCCTGAAATGCGTTCAATAACACAGGTGCTGACAGATGGCGATAGAATCTTTGAGTTAAGTTCGCCTGCAAGCCTTGCAACGTCTTTAAGGTCGTCGGGACGTACTGCAATAGTTGTGTTACAGCCTGCAAGAGCCGCCTCAAATGCAAAGGTTCTTGCAACACCGCCACAGCCGAGAATAAGCACATTGTTTCTGAGCGGAATACCGCCGAAATGAAGTGCCTTTAAAAATCCGTCGGGATCGGTTGTATATCCCTCACGGATTTCACCGTTTTTTACGGTGTTGACCGAGCCGTAAAGCTCGGCTTTTCTGTCTAACTTATCAATAAGCGGAATAATTGCCTGCTTGTGCGGAATAGTAATGTTATAACCGTAAAGTTCATTAAGGGCGGAAATTTTATTCGGGAGTTCTTCGGGAGAAATGTCAAATATTTCATAATCGCCGTCGGTCTTTGCAAGCTCAAAAAGACGCTTGTGTATAAACGGTGACATAGTATGTCCTATCGGGTGTCCTATAACTGCAAATTTTCTTGTTGACATAAAATTTTGCCTCCTGTATAGTTTATGTAAATATGCTAAAAGTTTTTAAAATATAAAAGAAATTATAAATATTGGAAAAAAATATGAATTTAATATTGACAAAGTAAGAAATAACTAATAAGATTTGATTATGGAAAAATTGTGTGCGACAGTTTGCGATTTTCCCTGTAAGCTATTGTAGCATAAATTATATATTTTTGTCCACAATACAGAGAAACAAAATAGCACAATTTTTTATTTTACATTATTTTTATTGTATGGAGGAATTTATTTATGGTACTCGAAAAAGTAAAGGCAATTCTCAGCGAACAGTTTGATGTTGAAGAAGACAAGATCACTCCTGAAACATCTATCATTAACGACCTCGGTGCAGATTCACTCGATGTTGTTGACCTTCTTATGTCTATCGAAGACGAATTTGAAGTTGAAGTTCCTGATGAAGAAATCGAAAACATCAAGACTGTTGATGATCTCGTAAAGTATATTGAAAATCATCAGTAATTTTTATTGAATTGTTGCGGCTGTTCCGTTTTTATTTCGGGACAGCCGTTTTTTATTGCATTTGCTATTGAAAAATTATCAGTGAAATTATATAATATTAGACAGTGTTCAGATTTTGACTGAATTAAACGGGATTTGAGAAGTGAAAGGATTGAATTTCAGATGGCACAGCAAAAGAAAATGGTTGAGGCTATTACATCAAGAGATGATGATTTCGCAAAATGGTACACCGACATAGTAAAAAAAACCGAGCTTGCAGACTATTCAGGCGTTAAGGGTTGTATGGTAATCAGACCTTACGGATACGCAATCTGGGAAAATATGCAGAAGGATATGGATGCAAGATTCAAGAAAACAGGTCACGAGAATGTCTATATGCCTATGTTTATCCCCGAAAGCCTGCTTCAGAAGGAAAAGGATCACGTTGAAGGCTTTGCTCCTGAGTGTGCGTGGGTAACGGTAGGCGGAAGCGAAAAGCTTGCTGAGCGTCTGTGTGTTCGTCCTACATCAGAAACACTTTTCTGCGAACATTTCGCAAAGGTTATAAATTCATACCGTGATTTGCCGAAGCTCTACAATCAGTGGTGTTCGGTTGTTCGCTGGGAAAAAACAACCAGACCTTTCCTCAGAACCTCCGAGTTTTTGTGGCAGGAAGGTCATACAATGCACGAAACCGCTGAGGAGGCAAGGGAAGAAACTCAGAGAATGCTTAAAGTCTATACTGACTTCTACAAAGAAACTCTTGCAATTCCTGCTGTTGTCGGCAGAAAGACCGAGAAAGAAAAATTTGCCGGTGCTGAGGAAACCTACACAATTGAGCCTATGATGCACAACGGCGTTGCTTTGCAGGGCGGCACATCGCATTATTTCGGTGACGGCTTTGCAAAGAGCTTTAACATAACATTCACAGGCAGAGATAATACACTCCACTATCCGTTCCAGACATCGTGGGGTACATCAACAAGAATGATCGGTGCAATCATTATGGTACACGGCGACGACGAGGGTCTTGTACTTCCGCCGAAAATCGCTCCTGTTCAGGTTGCGATTATTCCTATTGCACAGAAAAAAGAGGGCGTTCTCGAAAAAGCAAACGAACTTAAAAACAGACTTCTTGAAAAGGATTACAGAGTTAAACTTGACGACAGCGACAAAGCACCCGGCTGGAAATTCAGCCAGTACGAGATGATGGGTGTTCCTGTAAGACTTGAAATAGGCCCTAAGGATATAGAAAACAATCAGTGTGTTCTTGTACGCCGTGACAACCGTGAAAAGATTGTCGTTTCACTTGATAATATCGAATCAGCTATCGGGGAAACTCTCCAAAAGGTTCACAACGGTATGTACGAAAGTGCATTGCAGAACCTTAAATCCAAGACCTACGAGGCAAGAACCCACGAGGAATTTCTCGACATCGCAAAGAATAAGCCCGGATTTATCAAGGCTATGTGGTGCGGCGACTCGGCTTGTGAGGATAAGCTCAAAGACGAAACAGGCGGCGTAAAATCCCGCTGTATTCCGTTTGTTGAGGATCATCTCAGTGATGTATGCGTATGCTGCGGCAAGCCTGCAAAGCATATGGTTTACTGGGGCAGACAGTATTGATTTCAGAGTGGAGTGTGGAGAGTGGAGTTGTTGTGACCGCTGCTTTTTTCACTGCATTAAAAACTGAATAAACAACAAAAAACTCGGCTGTGAGGTGTCCATAGCCGGGTTTTTGACAAATTGTGTAAAGACTGATATAATAAACAAACAAGGTGTTCTGCTCTGTTAAGGCCGAAAGGCTGAAACAACGGTAGGCGGTTAGCTCCCGATAAATATTACAGGGGGCAAATCTTTTTGAACGCCCCTGAGTTTTTAAAACAAGGGGGTGATACATAAATGGAAAGTTACATAACATGGCAAGACCTTATACAGTTGTCCATAGCGTTTGCTTCATGGGGAACTTGCATAGCGGCTGTCATCGCACTTTTCGTTAATAACAAAAAGAAATAACCGCCCTATCCCCATAGCTACGGTTATTTCTTTTTAACCAAACGTTGGGAGCTAACCGTTTACCGAGTAGTTCACCTTGTATTTATATTATACAATCAAATTTATTTTATGTCAACAAAATGATAAAATAAAACCCGGCTGTGGAGTATTATCCATAGCCGGGTTTTTGACAAATTGTGTAAAGCCTGATATAATAAACAAACAAGGTGTTCTGCTCTGTTAAGGCCGAAAGGCTGAAACAACGGTAGGCGGTTAGCTCCCGATAAATATTACAGGGGGCAAATCTTTTTGAACGCCCCTGAGTTTTTAAAACAAGGGGGTGATACATAAATGGAAAGTTACATAACATGGCAAGACCTTATACAGTTGTCCATAGCGTTTGCTTCATGGGGAACTTGCATAGCGGCTGTCATCGCACTTTTCGTTAATAACAAAAAGAAATAACCGCCCCTCTCAACAATGCGGTTATTTCTTTTTAAGCAACGTTGGGAACTAACCGTTTACCGAGTAGTTCACCTTGTATTTATATTATACGATTAAATTTATTTTATGTCAACAAAATGATAAAAATAAAACTCGGCTGTGAGGTGTCCATAGCTGAGTTTTTTCAGCTTGTTTTGTGGCATTTCATATTTATCAGTGTATTGTTGGGTTTTGGGTTGTCGGTGAGTTCTGCGATATAGTCAAGACTTACATTATAGTATTTCGCAAGTGTAATAGCACGCTGAAACGGTATATCTCGCAGTCCTCTTTCGTAGGCACTGTAATATTGATATGTTGTGTCAAGTACATCGGCTATTTCTTTTTGAGTTTTGTCACAGTCTTCTCTAAGTTCTCTTATGCGTTTGTAATAGCTCATATAACAGTGCCTCTTTTGGAATAATTTTACAGAATTATACCATATATGATTAGAAACTTCTCAATAATTAACCATATGTGATTTATATTAAATATCTTCTAATCACATATGGTTAAAATCAAGATGTTTTATATTTATTGGTGTATTATAATATTAGTAAATTTTTTTCAAGTACATAGGAGGTAAAGTTATGGAAAATTCAAAAAGAAAGTCAAATGGCAAAAGATTGCTGTCCGTTTTGCTGGCGGCTATGCTTATCGGTTCAGCTACTGTTGCAACAAGTTCGTACACAGGAGTAGGTATTTCTGCAAGTGCGGTTACTGACACAGCGAAAACATCTGCAAGCGATTTCGAGTATTCAGAAAACGACGACGGAACGGTTACAATTACAGGGTATTACGGTGAGGACAGGGAGATTATTATTCCGTCAGAGATTGACGGCAAGCCGGTTACATCAATAGGTAATAGTGCCTTTAATGAGTGTACAGGTCTGACAAGCATAACTATTCCAGCCAGTGTCACATCAATAGGCTATTATGCATTTGCAAATTGTACAAACCTTGCAAGTATAGATATTCCTGAAAACATCACATCTGTTGGGTATTGTGCGTTTGATGATACTGAATGGTATACAAATCAGCCTGACGGTGTTTTGTATATCGGAAAAGTAGTTTATGAATATAAAGGTCAAATGCCTGACAACACTGCTGTTGTCTTAAAGGACGGTACACAGACTATAAATAATAATGTATTTTCTGGTTGTAAAGGCTTGACAAGTATAGAAATCCCTGACAGTGTTGCAACAATAGGAGAGTGGGCATTTAGTGGTTGTACAGGTTTAACAAGTATAACAATTCCTGATAGTGTTGCAACAATAGGTCAAGCTGCATTTCAAGAGTGTACAAGTCTTAACAATGTAGAAATTTCTGACTCTGCTGCTGTATCCATAGCTGGTTATGCATTTCGTGGATGTAAAAATCTTAAAAATATAAATATTTCTGAAGGTGTTGTGAAAATTGACAGTGTTGCATTTGTTGGTACAGGTCTGACAAGCATAACGGTTGATAAAAACAATAAAAATTATTCATCACAGGATGGTGTGCTGTTTAATAAAGATAAAACAAAATTGCTTATGTATCCCGAAAGAAAAGCAGGAGAATATAAAATTCCTGACAGCGTTACGGAAATAGGCGATGATGCATTTGTTAATTGTACTGGTTTAACAGATGTAACAATACCTGACAGTGTTACTTTTATAGATGTAGGGGCTTTTGCCGGTTGTACAGGACTTACCAGTGTAATAATACCTGACAGTGTTAAAACATTGGGCTGGAGTTCATGGCGCTCAGGTGTATTTGGTGGTTGTACAGGACTTACAAATGTAACAATAGGCAATGATGTTACAGAAATAGGTCAATATATATTTGAACGTTGTACTGCTTTGACAAGTATAACAATTCCTGAAAACATTAAGTCGATAGAGTCTTTTGCGTTTGAAGGCTGTACAGGTCTTACGAGTGTTTATATCCCAAACGGTGACACTGAAATTGAAAAGATGGCATTTGATAAGAATGATAATCTCACGATATACGGAGTGAAAGACTCAAATTCTGAAATTTATGCAAAAGAAAACGGTATAAATTTCAAAGAAATTAATTCTGGTGAAGTTACAACTCTCGTTGACAAAGCCACTAATATTTCGATAAAGGGTGTTCTTGCTGACGGTGTTGACATTAAAGTAACAAAACTGGATAATAGCATTGAGAATGCAATATTTACTTATGATATAAGTATTACATTAAATGGTGCAACTGTACAACCTGACGGAGAAATAACAGTATCTATTCCTTGCGACAACAGCAAATGCAAGGTTATATGGATAAAAGACGACGGTACACAGGAAGATATGAATGCAACATACGAAAACGGTGCATATACATTCAAAACAAATCATTTGTCAGTATATGCATTGGTTGAAGAACCAAGCACAGAACCGTCATCAAATTCTGAACAATCCTCAAAAGATGAACCGTCAAAAACAGCTGATACATCAAACACAGATACACCTGCAACGGCTGACAGCGGAATACCTGCATTTATGGTTGCACTTTTTGCCGCAATCAGCGGAATAACTGCTGTTATCTTTTCAAAACGCAGAAAGAACGAACAGTAATAATATGTGTATCACAATCTATATGTGATAACACAGATTGTTGCACGGGTAAAACTTTGATTTTAAGGATATGGAATATTATTTGTAATAATTCCATATCCTTTTAATTCAATTATGAAAGGACTATTTTATGGATAAGAAGTTTAATGCAAAAATTATTATTTTGATAATTGTGGCAGTGCTGATATTAGCAGGAGCAGGAATACTTATAGTATCCCTTACAAACAACAATACTCAACTTGCTGGCATAAAAAATGTTGCTGAATCTGAAGGTATGGAAGAAAACGGTATTACCAAGGGTGAGAATATAAACATACAGAGGGTAATCAGTGAACAGGAATTTTTGAATATAGCTGTAGAAAATGATTTAAGAATTGATGTTCTTGAAGAACAAAATTCTGATATTGCGGAAAAATATAGAAACTATAAAGTTTTAAGAGGAGTTTCGATGTCTAAGAATAATAATGTAAAAGAAGATAGTTACAGCACTCATCATTTTGATAATTATGGAATAATTTATCTTTACTGTGAAGATGAAACATCAGCAAAAGCTGTTTACAATATGGCTATATGGAATATGGAAAGAGGTACTTATACCCGAAAAATCGAAGATGAATCATCAAATGATAATTATTTTTATGAGTCTTCACAAAAAGATTCATCTTTATCATCTGTACCGCCAAATATTACCTATGATATAGAACAAGCAAAGAGAACATATAATTCAACTGACAGATATGACCATCATAAATTTATATTTGAAAAAGAAGAATACAATGCTTATGGAGATTATGAATTTTACAGGGTCGATAATGTTGTATATGGATTGCTCATTACTGATAAAGATTATAAGATTGAAGCGGAATCGTTGTTTAATCGTATAGTGACAGGTGCGGTTTAAGTAAAAATAAGAAAATTATTATAAAAAATTATAGCGGAGTCAGGCATTGAGCCTGACTCCGTTTTTTAAAAAATATTATAAAAAAATTTATTGGATATTTATTGAAATTTATGAAATATTATCTGTATATTACACTGATGTTGAAATGTGTTTATGTATAATTCATAGAATATATGTAGCAGTATGTACAAAAATATCATCAAAAATTCTACTAAAATTAACAATGAAAAAACTTGCAATATTAAGGGGTATATGGTATTATAATTAAGCGTGACTGCGACAGATATGCTGTGAAGCGGGAGGTTGCGACCGGTATGGTCGGTTTTTCCGTGGAGTATGTCCGATTTTAAACCGGGCGAAAAGAAATATTATTGAGCGGGAATACAGTTTGTGCAAATAAACCGTTATTCAGTATCCGCTTGCAATTTTTTCAGACCTCATACCCCGGATTGTGCAATTATGCGAATCCGGTTTTTAAATGGAAACAGACGGAACACCCGGTAGGGTGTGAGGAAATGAAAAAACGCCCGCCAACTACAATAAGGAGGCGATGACCGTGGCAGTCAAGGAAAAAATAAGGATAAGAATTAAGGGTTATGATCATCAGCTCGTTGATCAGTCAGCTGAAAAGATTGTAGCAACAGCAAAGCGTACAGGTGCAAGAGTTTCAGGCCCAGTGCCGCTCCCAACTGAAAAGCAGGTTGTTACAATTCTCCGTGCCGTTCATAAGTATAAGGACAGCCGTGAGCAGTTTGAAACAAGAACTCACAAAAGGCTTATCGACATCCTTAGACCTTCAAACAAAACAGTTGAAGCTCTTACAGGACTTGAACTCCCTGCCGGTGTTGAAATCGAAATCAAACTTTGATTTTAACCAACAAGCAGCCGGGGTCATGTTGGTGTGATGCCAACCAATAACCTATCAAGGAGGATTTACAAATGCAGAAAGCTATCATCGGCAAAAAGATCGGTATGACACAGATCTTTGATGAAAAAGGAAACGTTCTTCCTGTAACTGTTGTCGAAGCAGGACCTTGCGTCGTTGCTCAGATTAAAACAGTTGAAAATGACGGATACGAAGCTGTTCAGCTCGGCTTTGGCGACATTAAGCTCAAAGTTCAGAACGGCACAGGAAAAGGCAAGAGAGTTCGCTGCGAAAAGTTCAAGAATGAACCCGTAAACGTAACAAAGCCTCTTCTTGGTCATTTTAAGAAAAATGACATTGCTCCGAAGAGCACACTTCGTGAATTCAGAGTTGAAAACTTGGATTCTTACAAGGTCGGCGAAATCATTAAGGCTGATACTTTTGCTGCCGGCGACAAGATCGACGTAACAGGCAAGAGCAAAGGTAAAGGATATGCCGGCGTTATAAAGCGTTGGAACTTCCAGCGTCTTAAAGAAACACACGGTTCAGGTCCTGTTGCCCGTCACGGCGGCTCAATGGGTGCTTGTTCAACACCGTCAAGAGTTTGGAAGGGCAAGAAAATGGCCGGACATCTCGGTGCTGAAAAAGTTACTGTTCAGAACCTCACGGTTGTTAAGGTTGATGTTGAAAACAACCTCATCGCAATCAAGGGTGCTGTTCCGGGTCCTAACGGCGGAATCGTAGTAATTCGTGACAGCGTTAAGGCGTAAGGGAAGGAGGAATTTCAATGCCTAATATAGCAGTTCTCGATATGGCAGGTAAAGAAGTAGGAAGCGTTGAGCTTTCAGATGCCATTTTCGGTATTGAACCAAATACTGTTGTTATGCATCAGATGGTTGTAAACTATCTTGCAAACAACCGTCAGGGCACACAGTCCGCTCTTACCCGTTCAGAAGTATCGGGCGGCGGCAGAAAGCCTTGGAAACAGAAAGGCACAGGTCATGCAAGACAGGGCTCAACACGTGCTCCGCAGTGGACACACGGCGGCGTCGTATTTGCTCCGAAGCCAAGAAGTTACAGATTTACTGTAAACAAAAAGGTTAAAAGACTTGCAATGAAATCTGCTTTTTCAAGCAAACTCAAAGACAGTCAGCTCATCGTTCTCGATGCAGTTAAACTGGACGAATACAAAACAAAGACAATCGCCGCTATGCTTAATGCTATCGGTGCAGACAAAAAAGCTCTTATTGTTCTTCCTGAGGTTGATACAAAGGTTATCAATTCAGCAAGAAATATCCCGGGCGTAAAGACAGCTCAGGTCAACACTCTTAATGTTTATGACATTATGAACGCTGACAAGCTCGTTATCGTTAAGGATGCAATAAGCAAGATTGAGGAGGTGTACGCATGACAGCTCGTGATATAATCTTAAAACCTATTATCACTGAAAAGAGTATGACAGGCGTCGCAACAGAAAAGAAGTACACCTTTAAGGTTGCTAACAATGCAACAAAGATTCAGGTTGCAAAAGCAGTCGAAGAAATTTTCGGCGTTAAGGTTGCAAAGGTTAATACGGTTCATGTAAGAGGTCGTCTCCGCCGTCAGGGCAGATACGAAGGCTATACACCGTCA
Source organism: Acutalibacteraceae bacterium (assembly GCA_051880775.1). Classification (GTDB taxonomy): domain Bacteria; phylum Bacillota; class Clostridia; order Oscillospirales; family Acutalibacteraceae; genus UBA1213. Next base: position 3,437 of record JBJEOP010000031.1, on the reverse strand, counting down.
TGGAAGAAAGCTTATGTAACTCTTACAGAGGACAGCAAAACAATAGAGTTCTTTGAGGGCATGATGTAAGCCTGCCATCAAAAGACAGGCAGAATGTATGGAGAATATGCCGATCTCCGCAAAGCCATCATGAGGAGTGTGAAATAAATGGCAATTAAGAATTATAAGCCGACCAGTCCTTCAAGACGTAATATGTCGGTTACAGATTATTCAGTACTTTCAAAAGTTGATCCGGAAAAGAGCCTGCTCGCTCCGCTCAACAAGAAGTCAGGCCGTAACAGCTACGGCAGAATCACCGTTCGTCACAGAGGCGGCGGTAACCGCAACAAATACAGAATTATTGACTTTAAGCGTCAGAAGTTTGATGTTGAAGCAACAGTAAAAACACTCGAATACGATCCTAACCGTTCCGCTCATATTGCTCTTATCGAGTACACAGACGGAACAAAGAGCTACATCATTGCTCCGGTAGGACTCAAAGTAGGTGACAAGGTTGTTTCGGGCCCGTCAGCAGATATTAAGCCGGGTAACGCACTTCCGCTTGTTAATATCCCTGTTGGTACTTTCATTCATAACGTTGAGCTTTACCCGGGTAAGGGTGCACAGCTTGCAAGAAGTGCAGGCAATATGGCTCAGCTTATGGCTAAGGAAGGCAATATGGCTCTTCTCAGACTTCCGTCAGGCGAGCTGAGAAACGTACCGAACAACTGCATGGCAACAATCGGTCAGGTAGGCAACATCGATCACGAAAACGTTAAGATCGGTAAAGCAGGACGTAAACGCAATATGGGTTGGAGACCGACAGTACGCGGTTCTGTAATGAACCCGAACGATCACCCGCACGGTGGTGGTGAAGGTAAGAGCCCTGTAGGCCGTCCGGGTCCTGTAACACCTTGGGGCAAGCCTGCACTTGGTTATAAGACAAGAAAAACACACAACCGTACCGATAAGTTTATCGTTAAACGCAGAAACGGTAAGTAAGAGGCATACAGAAAGGAGCTTTGAACTATGGGCAGAAGCATTAAAAAGGGTCCTTATGTACAGCCTGTGCTGCTTAAAAGGATTCAGCAGATGAACGAAGCCGGAGAAAAGAAGATCCTCAAAACTTGGAGCAGATCTTCAACAATTTTCCCTGATTTCGTAGGTCATACATTTGCGGTTCACGACGGCCGCAAGCACGTTCCGGTTTATGTAACAGAAGATATGGTAGGTCACAAGCTCGGCGAGTTTGCACCCACAAGAACCTTCAAGGGTCATGCCGGTTCAAAAACAACAAAGTAATAGCCGAAAGGAGTGTATGAATAATGGAAGCAAGGGCAGAACTTAAATACGCCCGTATTTCACCCCGTAAGGTTTCGGTAGTGCTGGATCTTATCCGCAACAAGCCTTGCGACTATGCGATGGCTGTCCTCAAGCATACCCCTAAGGCTGCTTGTGAAGATTTACAGAAACTTCTCAAATCAGCTATGGCTAATGCTGAGAACAACTACAATATGGATGTAAACAGACTCTATGTAGCAGAGTGCTATGTTGGTCAGGGTCCTATCCTCAAGAGAATACGTCCAAGAGCACAGGGCCGTGCATACAGAATAGACAAGAAAACCTCGCACGTAACCCTCGTGCTTAAAGAGAAAGAATAATCGGTGAGGAGGTAAATTATGGGCCAGAAAGTAAATCCACACGGTCTTCGTGTCGGCGTTATAAAGAATTGGGACTCACGTTGGTTTGTAAGCGATAAAGACTTCGGCGATACACTCGTTGAAGACTACAACCTCCGTAAGACTCTTAAAAAACAGCTTGCCTCTGCTGGCGTTCCGAAGATTGAAATCGAACGTGACGCATCAAAGGTAAGAATTCATATTCACTGTGCAAAACCCGGTATGGTTATCGGTAAGGGCGGCAGCGAAATCGAAAAGCTCCGTCTGCAGTGTGAAAAAATACTCAACAAGCCTGTTGCAATCAATATCGTTGAGGTTAAAAACCCGGATATGAACGCTCAGCTTATCGCTGAAAACGTTGCAGAACAGCTTGAAAAGAGAATTTCTTTCCGTCGTGCTATGAAGCAGTCAATCGGACGTGCTATGAAGTGCAACGCAAGAGGAATCAAAATTATGTGTTCAGGCCGTCTTGGCGGTGCTGAAATCGCAAGATCAGAACAGTATCACGAAGGTACTATTCCGCTTCAGACTCTCAGAGCTGACATCGACTACGGTTTTGCAGAAGCTGCAACAACCTATGGTAAGATCGGCGTTAAAGTTTGGCTTTACAAGGGTGAAGTTCTTCACGACAACCGTAAGCCACGTAAGGAAGGAGGCAGTAAATAATGCTGTTGCCTAAGCGTGTAAAATACCGCAGAGTTCACAGAGGTCGTATGACAGGTAAAGCGTCTCGCGGTAACAAAGTAACATATGGTGAGTTTGGTCTTCAGGCACTTGAACCTGCTTGGATCACAGCAAACCAGATTGAGGCAGCCCGTGTAGCTATGACACGTTACTGCAAGAGATTTGGTCAGGTATGGATAAAGATTTTCCCGGATAAGCCTGTAACAAAGAAACCTGCCGAAGTCCGCATGGGTTCAGGTAAAGGTTCACCGGAATTCTGGGTTGCAGTAGTTAAGCCCGGCAGAGTAATGTTCGAGCTTGGCGGAGTTTCCGAGGAAACAGCAAGAGAAGCATTGCGTCTGGCTGCTAACAAGCTGCCTGTAAAGAGCAAATTTGTAACTAAGAAAGAAACGGAGGTTGACCAATAATGAAGGCATCAGAACTCAGAGAACTGACAACAGCTGAGCTTGAAACAAAGCTTCAGAGCCTCAAAGAGGAACTTTTCAACCTGCGTTTTCAGCTTGCAATCAACCAGCTCGAAAACCCAATGCGTATATCAGCAGTAAAGAAAGACATTGCAAGAGTGCAGACAATTATTCGTCAGAATGAGCTTTCAGAAAAGGCTGACGCATAAGGGGAAGGAGGAAACGCACTGTGAGTGAAAGAAATCTTAGAAAGACAGACGTCGGTAAGGTAGTAAGCAACAAAATGGATAAAACAATCGTTGTTGCTATTGAAAACAGTGTAAAGCACCCGCTTTACAATAAAATCATTAAGCGTACAATCAAGCTCAAGGTTCACGACGAAAACAACGAGTGTTCAGTAGGCGATCGTGTACGTATTATGGAAACTCGCCCGCTCTCAAAGGATAAGAGATGGCGTCTTGTAGAGATTATAGAGAAGGCTAAATAATTTAGCACTTTTGGTTAAAGGAGGAACGCACTGTGATACAGCAGCAGACCTACCTCAAAGTTGCCGACAATACCGGGGCAAAGGAACTTATGTGTATCCGTGTTCTCGGCGGTACCGGCAGGAGGTACGCAAATATAGGCGACGTTGTGGTTGCTTCGGTTAAAAAAGCAGCACCCGGCGGCGTTGTTAAAAAAGGCGATGTAG
>JBJEOP010000030.1:22093-66170 GCA_051880775.1 Acutalibacteraceae bacterium | reverse complement strand
TGCCTGAGGACGACAAGACTCACCCGATTCCTGACCTTACAGGCTACATCACCGAGGGACAGATTATCCTCAGCCGTGATTTGTACAGAAAGGGAGTAACACCGCCGATTGATGTGCTGCCGTCACTTTCCCGTCTTAAAGACAAGGGCATAGGCGAGGGCAAAACCCGTGCAGACCACGCAAACACTATGAACCAGCTTTTCTCGGCTTACGCAAGAGGCAAGGAATGTAAGGAGCTTATGACAATTCTCGGCGAGGCGGCACTGACCGAAACGGACAAGCTGTATGCTAAATTTGCCGATGAATTTGAAAAAGAATATGTTTCACAGGGCTACAATGCCGACAGAAGTATCGAAGAAACGCTTAATACAGGTTGGAAGTTGCTTTCAATTCTTCCAAGAAGTGAACTCAAACGAATTGACGACAAATACCTTGACCAGTATTACGGCAAATAAGGGGGCATATCTATGGCAGGAACACAGATAAACCCTACCCGAATGGAGCTTACACGTCTTAAAAAGAAACTTGTCACCGCACAGCGTGGACACAAGCTCCTCAAAGATAAGCGTGATGAGCTTATGCGGCAATTCCTTGACCTTGTGCGAGAAAACAAAGCTTTACGCAAAAAGGTTGAGGACGGAATAAAGGCGGCAAACAAAAACTTTGTACTTGCAAAAACGTCAATGAGTGACGCCGTAACAGGCACGGCACTTCTTGCACCGAAACAGGAAGTTACACTTGAAATTTCACAGAAAAATATTATGAGCGTAAACATTCCGCAGTACAACATCAAAACCAGAACATCAGATTCAAACGATATTTATTCCTACGGCTTTGCGAACACTTCATCAGACCTTGACGACGCAGTAAAGTCGCTTGCGGATTTACTGCCCGATATGTTAAGGCTTGCCGAGTGCGAAAAATCCTGTCAGCTTATGGCGGCAGAGATAGAAAAAACACGCCGCAGAGTAAATGCTCTTGAACACGTTATGATTCCTCAGACACAGGAAAGCATACGCTACATCACGATGAAGCTTGACGAAAACGAGAGAAGTACACAGGTTCGTCTTATGAAAGTCAAGGATATGATGGTAAAAGAACAAATAGAAAAATCTCACAGCAATTAACAAAAACGGAGAAAGTCATATTAAAGGCTTTCTCCGTTTATTTTAAGAATTTGTTGAGTGTTGAGTTTTATAATTTTATTGTCGGAAATTTCGGAACAGGCTAAAATATAGCTGTCTGTTTTAATATACTTAAAATTTTGACATTCGGGTAAATCGGCAGTTATTTTTGAAAAATCCATAGACAGTCCTTTTCCGATGAGCTTTGAATAACATTCTTTCATAGCCCATAGTTTAATAAAATCCTTGTCTTTGTCCCGGCTTGTATTAAGCATAGTTTTTTCATTGTCGGAGCAGACTCTTTTTATAACGCTGTTATGAATTTTTCTGTAATCCATAATGTCAACGGCGATGTTTTTATCAGAAACGGCACAAACAACGGCATTTTTGCAGTGACTTATATTGAAATGTACATTACCGTGATTTTTCAGAAAAGGCTTTCCGTATTCGCCGAAAGTAAATTCGGGAATATCCGTGATATTATATTCGTTTTTTAACGCATATCTCAAAAGAAGAAATCCGACACAGCCGTCAATTCTATCTGACAGAATTTTATAACCGTTGATTTTTTGCTGACGCTCACAACTTAACAGCGGAAACGCCTGTTCTATGAAATTTTCGTTTAAATCCTTTGTATTTTCAAAAATGTATATCATAGCGGTAGCTTTCTGTTTTTAAATTTTAATTTTCTGTTATATTATAAATTTATTTTTTGGATTTATCAAGCAAATACATACACAATGCACGAAAAATCGGACAAGAATTATATATGCGTTTACAATTTTGTAATTACAATAACATTGAATTGCAAAAACTTGCAATTTGATAGTGCTTTATGTTATAATTCTTAATAATGCAATAATATGGGTTACCGTACACCCAAAGTTAATAATGTTTATTTTGTACGGAGAATGGCGGTAAAGTTTATGGCACAGCTTTGTTTAGGTTGTATGCGTGAAAATAACGGCGAACAGATTTGTCCACACTGCGGATTTGACAGGGCAAGCGAACAGCCTGCTCCTTTTCTTCCGCTCGGAACAATTTTGCAGGAACAGCGTTACCTTGTCGGCAAAAAAATCGACAATAATGCCGAGGGTGCAAGATATATCGGCTATGATAACTTTATGCATTCCCCTGTTGTTATTCACGAATTTATGCCTGCGGGTATATGCGGACGTGCAAAAGGAAAAACAAATGTAGTTATCCGTGGCGGATACGAGGAAAAATATAAAGCACTTACCGAAAATTTCCTTGAATATTACAGAACGGTTGCAAGAATGCGTGAGCTTTCGGCAATAGCTCCTATTTATGATATTTTCAGCGAGAACGGTGCCGCATATACGGTTGAGGAATCGTTTGACTATATTCCTTTTACCGAGTACATCGAACGCAGAGGCGGCAGCATAGACTGGAACACGGCAAGACCGCTGTTTATGCCGCTTCTGACTACACTTTCATCAATTCATACAGCAGGAATAGGTCATTACGGAATTTCTCCCGAAAATCTGCTTGTCACTTCTTCGGGAAAACTAAGACTTACAGGCTTTGCAATAAAGGATATAAGAGAAACGGGAGATTTCTTTGAGCCTGAACTCTTTGACGGCTGTGCAGCTCTCGAACAGTATCAGAAGGGTTCAAGACTTGACGAGGCAACAGATGTTTACGGATTTACCGCAACGCTGTTTTATGCACTGACAGGTCGTCTGCCCGAAAACAGTAACGAGCGTAAACCCGACGGAAAGCTGCCTATTCCTACGGCTGTTTTCAAAAGACTTCCGCCGCATGTTGTTACGGCTCTTGCAGGCGGCTTGCAGGTTATGCAGGTAAACAGAATACAGACCTTTGAAAAATTACAGACACAGCTTTCGTCAGCTCCCGTAGTAAAGGCTATTCAGACCGAGGCAACACGCAGTGCAATTCAGAGTGAAGTCGCACAGAACTATGTCCCTAAGAAAAAGAACGGCATACCGGGATCTGTATGGGCAATACTTTCAGTTATGCTGTGCCTGCTTATACTTCTTGTTGCCGGAATAATATGGCTGCAGAATAATTCGTTTGAAAATCTTTTCGGCACTCCTGTCGAGGAATCCTCACATGTTTCGGAAGTTTCAAACAACGACCCGAACAGGATACAGATACCTAACCTTGTAGGTCAGAATTATAACGACATTATCTCAAAACAAACCATAAATTCCGAATACAAAATAGTAAAGGCAAACGAAGAAATTTTCAGCGATAAATACAAAGAGGGCGAGATTGTATCTCAAAGCCCCGAATACGGCGTTTCTGCCGACAAAGGTGTTACTATTGTTGTAACGGTCAGCAAGGGACTTGCAAACCGTGAGCTTCCGGCAATAAGCGGAAATTCCGTTCAGACAGCCGTTAAGGCACTCAGCGACCAGGGCTTTATCGCAACAGGCAACTATGTTTCAAGCGATACTGTTGAGGCTGGCAAGGTTATAGGCTACGAAAACTACAACGCAGGCGACCTCGCACCTTACGGTTCAAAAATCACAATCACTATCAGCACAGGTCCCGAAAACAGCTGATAATATTATTGTCTGAAATTTTCAATCATAATATGAAATAAAACAAAAACACACCCCGTCTGTCATAATGTCATAACCGACGCACGACAGACGGGGTAATTGTATTTTGTGATGAGTAAAAAATTACCCATTTGCTTTCTGCTTCTGTGAAGAATATTGCAATTACAAAAAATGTTGTTATAATAAAGATAAGTTTGATTTATAATGTTGTATTTGAGAGAATATGAGGGTTAGTATGTCAATGATTTTGCCACCAAAAGAATTGATTGGAAAAATTGACTTTGTTTTCGGTTCAGTTGTATTAAAAGATAATATCAAAATTACCGATGATGAAAAGAAAATTTTTGAAAAGTATAAAGAGGTTATTGAATACTCTCAAAAACACAGATATGATTGAATTGCTACGTTGTGTTTATTTGAGAAAATAAGGGGGTGATTATATGAGGTTGATATATTCTGATGAAGTTAATCGTTTATATGATATGGTTAAGCCTTTTATTGAAATAACCGTAAAAGGTTCACACATAAAAGACAATGCACCGGAAGAAATAAAAAAAGCATACGAAAAATGGAAAGAGCTTGAAAATAAAGAAAATATGGAAGCAATGGGCTATTATAATAAGTAAGTGTGTTCAGAACCGCTTTGAGTAATCAAGACGGTTTTGATACATGTGAATGAAAATTCAGTTATATTCCTTTTTTAGTGTATTAACAAAAGTATGATAAAAAAGTAAGTGCACCAAAAAATTACAAATTATTATTTTAGGAGTTAGTTATTATGACTGAGTTGTTTGATAAATATGACAAATGGTCTTATCTTGATAAAAATTGTAATCGTAGGATAAAAGAGAACGCACCAAAAGAAATTAAAATAGAAGCAAAAAAAGATGATGAAGATTATTTCAAAAGAACAGGCAGACATATGTTGCACATTGATTATTAAATTTTAGCAATTTTAAAATTCAATATATGGAGTGAGAGTTATGAAAGATGATATTATGTTTGACAGTGACCCATATTGGAGCGTAATTTTTTCTTCTCAGTGTTATAGTTGTGTGCATTGTAATGATGATTATTTGTCGCATAAATGTTCAGATTATCCTGATGGCATACCACCTGAAATATGGCTGAGCGAAGTAAAGCATGACAAGCCATATAAACAGCAAAATAATATAATTTATAAGAAAAATGAAATTTAACCGCCCTGAGTAATCAAGACGGTTTTGCTGTAAAAGTTGAACCAAATAATCCCCAAACCCCGAAAATTCACAAAAAACAAGCGACCTTCAGAATCCTGAAAGCCGCTTGAATACTGGATTTTTTATGGAGCTGGAAATGGGACTTGAACCCACGACTTCCTCATTACGAGTGAGGTACTCTACCAACTGAGTTATTCCAGCATAAATGAATTACCCGAATTAAAACATTAATATTATACTATAAAATCAGACAAAGGTCAATAGCAAATTCAAAATTGAAATTGTGAAAAAATGTCATTTGATAATTGTCGAAAATTACAATTAAATGATTTTGTATAATTTAATTGTTTACAGCTAAAAAGTCAGATGTTATAATGTAAAAAGATTTATGAAACTGAAAGGAGGATTTTCATGAAAAAAGAATATCTCTATGAAGCACCCGAAGATGTCCGTGATTTTTTGAATTATATGCAGAATGTCAAGGGAAAATCTCAGCTTACGGTAGATGAATATTATGTGGATTTAAGAATATTTTTCAGATTTATGAAGAAATTCAAGGGCTGTGTAAGCGAGGATACGCCCGATGAAAAAATCAGAATTGATGATATTACAACGGATTTCATACGTCAGATAACATTTACTGACATAAACTATTATATGAATTACTGTATGAGTGAGCGTCACAATAAAGCAAGTGCCCGTGCAAGAAAAACATCAAGCCTCAGCACCTTTTTTAAGTATCTGACGCTTAAAGTAAATAAACTCGAAAAAAATCCGACAGAACAGCTTGACGCACCAAAGAAAACAAAATCATTGCCGAAATATCTTACATTAGAACAGAGTATTGAACTTCTCAACGCCGTTGAGGGAGAGTATAAAGAGCGAGATTACTGTATACTGACATTGTTTCTCAACTGCGGAATGCGTCTTTCGGAGCTGGTGAGAATAAATATCGGCGATGTCCGTTCAGACCGTTCTCTGCGACTTCTCGGAAAGGGCGACAAGGAGAGAGTGGTTTACCTGAATGATGCCTGTATGGATGCGATAGAGGCTTACAAAAGGGTTCGGCCTGTTGACGGTGTAATCGACAAAAATGCACTGTTTCTCAGCCGGCTTAAAAAACGTATGAGTCCCAAAACCGTTCAGGCTATGGTATATAAATACCTTGAAAAAATCGGACTTGATTCACAGGGCTACTCGGTTCATAAGCTGCGTCATACCGCCGCAACGCTGATGTATCAGCAGGGAAATGTTGATATTCGTGTTCTGAAAGAAATTCTCGGACACGAAAACCTCGGTACAACTGAAATTTACACCCATCTTTCAAGTCAGCAGATAAAGCAGGCAATAAATTCAAATCCACTTTCAAATGTAAAACAGAGGAAAAAGAAAAGCGGTTGATATATGAAAAAATATTTTGCTTTTGTTACAATGCTTTTTGCGGCACTTATTATGATTTCAACAGGTGTATCGGCGGCAGAAAATGTGTGTTTTTCGCTGAAAACCGATGAAAATATAAAGCCGGGACAATCGTTCAACCTTTATTTATCCGCTGACAGCAGTACGGACATAGGTGTTTTTCGGATAAGCGTTGAATTTGATGATGAAGTGCTGACTTTTAAATCGGCACGGCTTTCTGATGAATATAAAAACTACGATATGAGATATGAAAATCACGGAAACCGTATTATAATTATTTATATGAATGATACGCAGAGTTCGTCAAAATCCCTTAAGGACTTTATAAAATTGCGGTTTTCACCGCTGAATAATGACAGTGAAAGCTGTATTTTCAAAACCTCTCTTTATGAAACAGGCGACATAAACGCAGAACCGCTTGAATGTATTGAAATGCCGTCTTTGTCGCTGAAAGTGACGCAAAACGGCAGCAGTACAGATACTTCATATTCAAAGGTGACATCAAAACCGCAGGGCGAAATACCAAAAAATAAAACATCTTCCATAAATACCGACAGTTCAGAAAAATCAAAAAATCCGGAAATTTCAGACAATACGCTTTCAGCACAATACAGCCTGACCGAAAACCACGAATACAGTCTATCCGAAAATGTTTCGGATATTTCGTTTAAACAGGATTATTTTTATTTTATTGCGGGTGCTGTCATACTTGTTGCGGTTGTTGCAATAGTTGCCTTTAAGCTTGGTGCAAAAAATAAATATTACAATAGTGATGATAAAAATAAGAAATAAATATCTGTCATATAACACAAATTCGGTTGACAAAGAAAATAATTTGTTATACAATATTTTTGATAATAATGGGATATTGTGTATCCTTAATAATGAAAGGACATAAAATATGGTTACATTTGAAGCAACGATACAGGGCAAAAAGGTTAAGATGTTTGCTGACCTTCCGCTCAAAAACGCAGCGGGAGCAATAGTAAGAACGCTCGTTCAGATAAGTCAGAAAACAAATATTTTTACGGGTAAGTTTGTTATGTGCTTTGGCTGGGCATATTTCTTCCTTGATAAAAGACAGGACGAAAACGGCGAGGAATACTGGGTTGTACAGACAACAGACTATAAGAAAAATCCTATGAATGACAAAACCGACAATGTTACGGTTTCACTTCTTGTACAGAATATGCAGATTGAAACTGTACAGACCGCAAAGGTACAGCCGCTTGCGGCAACATTCAAGGATACCGTTCTCGTTCTCAAAGAGGCAATGACCGCAAAGGATGTTTATATGAACAGAACGGAAGCAGAAAAAGAGGGAGATTCGGGCTGGTATTTCGGTTTGCTTGATGACCCTAACGAAGAAAATCACAGTGCTGATGACTACATCGTTATTGCGACATACGAATTTTTGAAATTCCGTTCGGAAGCACTCAGGGTTCTTGAAATGCCTGTCGGAACGGTTGCGGTTTTCCACGAAAATACACTCACCGCTCTGGTTGACAAGGACGATAATCCGCTGAAATTTACTACACCGCCGAAAGATTCGGAGAAGAATATATATAATCCTGAGATTTCATCTGAGGATAAACAGCCTGAGGAAGCTGTTTCTGAAAATAAAGAATAAAATCCACAAGATAAATAAATTGGAGTGTATGCAGACTGATGTATAAGCTTATAAAGCAAAGCGGTTCGGCTCGCCGTGGGGAGCTTGTTACGCCTCACGGAACAGTACAGACGCCGGCATTTATGAATGTTGCAACCTGCGGTGCAATAAAAGGTGCTGTTTCGGCACTTGACCTCAAAGACCTCCGCTGTCAGGTACAGCTTTGCAACACATATCATTTGCATTTGAATCCGGGTGATGAAAATGTAAAAAAGCTCGGCGGACTTCATAAGTTTACCCGATGGGACGGTCCTATTCTTACGGACAGCGGCGGATTTCAGGTGTTTTCTCTTGCAAAGCTGAGAAACATCAAAGAAGAGGGCGTGACCTTTGCGTCGCATATAGACGGTCACAGAATATTTATGGGTCCTGAGGAAAGTATGACAATACAGTCAAACCTTGCCTCGACAATTGCAATGGCGTTTGATGAATGTATCGAAAATCCTGCCGAATATAACTACACAAAAAACTCCTGTGCAAGAACATACCGTTGGCTGTGTCGCTGCCGTGATAAAATGAGAGAGCTTAATTCCCTCGAAACCACAATCAACAAACAGCAGATGCTTTTCGGAATAAATCAGGGTGCGACCTTTGACGACCTCAGAGTTGACCATATGAAAAGAATACGGGAGCTTGACCTTGACGGATACGCAATCGGCGGACTTGCTGTCGGCGAGTCGTCGGAAGAGATGTATCATATAATTGAAGTTGTCGAGCCGTTTATGCCGAAGGATAAGCCACGCTATCTTATGGGAGTAGGAACACCTGTGAATATTCTTGAAGCGGTACGCAGAGGTGTTGATATGTTTGACTGCGTTATGCCCACACGAAATGCAAGACACGCACACGTATTCACCTGGAGCGGAAGAAGAAATATGTTCAACAGCAAATATGCTCTTGACGAAGAACCGCTTGATACCGAATGTGACTGCCCTGTATGCAGGAATTTTTCAAGGGCATATATACGCCATCTCTTTAAGAGCAATGAAATGCTTGCAATGCGTCTTTGCGTTATGCATAATATTTATTTTTACAATACCCTGCTTATGCGTATCAGAGAAGCGTTGGAAAATGATGAATTTGATAAATTTTATACTAAATATATTTCCGTTCTTGATAACAGAATATGAATATTCACACTTGAAACGGATTTTGAAAGTTGGTATAATAAAAAAGTCAATTATATCAGGTACAGAAATTTAAATTCTGTAATTACGCTATTTTGAAAGGAAGAAGAATAATGAATTTTGCATTGCTTGACCAGGCGTCACAGGCACAGGCATCACAGCAGGCGAGTGTATGGCAGATGGTAGGTACAATCGCTATATGGGTGGTTGTTATCGCAGTTTTTTACTTTTTGTTTATGCGTCCTCAGAAGAAAAAGCAAAAACAGGAAGAAGAACTCAGAAACAGCATTGAAATCGGCGACGATGTTACAACAATCGGCGGTATTGTGGGAAAAATTGTTGCGGTAAGAGAAGACGACGATACATTTGTTCTTGAAACAGCAAGCGACAAAACAAAAATGCGTTTCAAAAAATGGGCAATTTCTTCCGTTGACACTCCCGGCAAACAGCCTAAGCCGAAGGAAAGTAAGCGTGACAAAAAAGACAAGGAGCTTACTGAGGAAAAGTCCGACGAGAGTGCAAAAAATTGATTACAGCTTTTTAAGGAGTATCAGATTTGGTACTCCTTTTTTGTTAGTTAGGAGTGAGGAGTTAGGAGTTGTGCGGACGGTCAGCTTTGTTGCTGACATAATTTTATGCCCCTATGAATAAACATTATTAAAATGCTGATGTGGGGGCTTAGTATGAAAAGTGACAAATCCCGGAACAGCGGAACTGTTGCAAAGGCAGTAAAGGCGGTTGCTGTCGGAACGGTTGTCGGCTTTGGAATATGTATGCTGATTTTGCTTGTTATAACATTCCTGCTGGTTAAAATTCAGAACTTCCCCGAAGCCATGGTTGTACCCGTCGCAATATTCACAGCGTGTATCGGTGCATTTTTCGGGGGATATTTTTCGGCAAGAGTCAAGAAAAATAACGGCCTTGCAATGGGTGCTGTATGTTCGCTTTTGATGTTTGTTGTGCTTTTGCTTATCGGCAGTGCTTTTGTGGGGGATGCTTTCGGCGTTGTTTCACTGCTGAGAATGGGTGTAATGATTATTTCGGGTGCAATAGGCGGCGTTCTTGGCGTAAATAAACGCAGAAGAAGAAAATAATGTTTGAATTTACGGGAAGAATGTGTTATCATAGTATATGTAATACATATACGGTCGTTTTTGTCGAAAAAAATCGGTTTTCGGCGGCGGCTTTTCAGAAAGGGTGATTTACGATGAAAGAAACAAAGCACATCAAAACTCTTAACAATGCTAATCTCAAAGAGTCAGCAGTAAAGGGCGGTTGCGGTGAATGTCAGGCTTCCTGCCAGTCAGCCTGCAAGACTTCCTGCACAGTTGCTAACCAGAAGTGCGAGAAGTAATTCTGCACTTTGACATCGTTTTTGTAAAGGGCGGATAATGTTTCCGCCCTTTATGTTTTAATTCTTTCGTAATTCAAACTTTAAACTGTTTCTTTTTTGAGTAACGAATGTCGTGGCTTTGCCCCAAACCCCACAAGGGCTGCTCGCCCTTGACCCCGACAGGTGTGAGCGACACCTGCACCCGCAATTTGTACCCTCAGTTTTAAAGAGAAACAGTATTAAACTGTATTTCAGCGGATTAACCGACGGTTCACATAATAATTATGAATTGTGAATTATGAATTATGAATTCATTTTATAAATCGAGGAGAATAATAAATGATACACAAATATAAACTCGGCGGATACAATATATGTCTTGATGTGCACAGCGGTGCAGTTCATATTCTTGACGATATTGCCTATGATGTTCTTGACTGGTGCGACGAAAATATGAGCGAACAGCCGCCCGAAAAAATGTACACTGAGCTTGCGTCAAAATATGATAAAGACGATTTGACTGAAACATATCAGGCACTTTACTCACTTTATCAGAACGGTCAGCTCTTTTCACCCGATGATTATGAACAGTTTGCCGATATGATGACAAAAGCACCGATAAAATCAATGTGCATAAACATATCGCACGACTGCAACCTCAGATGCGAATACTGCTTTGCCGCAAAGGGTGATTTCGGACAGGGTCGCTGTCTTATGTCGTTTGAAACAGCAAAAAAAGCCATTGACTTTATTATCGCAAATTCAGGCACAAGACATAATCTTGAAGTTGACTTTTTCGGCGGCGAACCGCTGATGAATTTCGATGTTGTCAAAAAGACCGTTGAATACGCAAGAAGCATAGAAAAACAGCACAACAAAAACTTCCGCTTTACGATTACAACAAACGGACTTCTGCTTGATGACGAAAAAATCGACTATATCAATAAAGAAATGTCCAATGTTGTTCTGTCGCTTGACGGCAGAAAGGAAATCAACGATAAGCTCCGTGTTACTCCTAACGGCAAGGGCTCATACGACACTATTGTGCCAAAATATCAGAAGCTCGTTGCGTCAAGAGGCGACAAGGACTATTATGTCAGAGGCACATTCACAAAGCATAATCTTGATTTTACAAATGACGTTATGCAAATGAAAAACCTCGGCTTTGAACAGCTTTCAATCGAGCCTGTCGTGTCAGACCCTCAGCTTGATTATTCAATCAAAAGCGAGGATTTGCCGGCAGTATTCAATGAATATGAACACCTTGCAGATACAATAATCGAATCAAGACGCAAGGGCGATTATTTCAATTTCTTCCACTTTATGATTGACCTCAATCAGGGACCCTGTGCAATCAAGCGTCTGCGTGGCTGCGGCTGCGGAAACGAATATGTTGCCGTTACACCGCAGGGCGATATTTATCCGTGTCATCAGTTTGTCGGACACGATGAGTACAAAATGGGTAACCTTAACGATGGCACATTCAACAACGATATGAAGCTGATGTTCGCAAAGGCAAACGTATATTCAAAGGAAAACTGCAAGAACTGCTGGGCAAAATTCTATTGCAGCGGCGGCTGTAACGCAAACAACTTCCAGTATGAAGGCAATATTCTCAAATCACACAAGACCTCCTGCGAGCTTGAAAAGAAACGACTTGAATGTGCAATTATGATTAAGGCGGCTCTTGCGGATATGCCGTCAGAAAACTCAGAGTGCGACGGTGACGACTGTTTCGGAGTTTGCAGATAAATTTTTTTGAAAACCCTTGACATACGCCCGTAACAGTGGTATATTATATGAGTACAACAAAGTAAAGCACACGCTTTCACCTGTAAAGTATCGTCTGTTACGGGTCAATAGTTCTTAACAATACTTGTTTTGGTATTGTTATGCTGTTGATGCACGGACGGTCGGCGACTGTACCGTGCTTTTCTTTATTGAATAATTACCCGGTAATAATGGGATTAACTGAAACTTGGAGGTGCTTTAACATTAGCAAGCAGGAACTTCAGATTAACGAGGAAATTCGTGATAAGGAAATCAGAGTGATTGATTCTGACGGTGGACAGCTCGGAATTATGTCAGCGTCACAGGCTATCGAAAAGGCTGCGGCAAAAAATCTTGATCTCGTTAAAATTGCCCCTCAGGCAGTGCCGCCCGTATGCAAGATTATGGACTACGGCAAATACCGCTTTGAACAGGCAAAGAGAGAAAAAGAAGCGAGAAAAAAGCAGCACATTGTCGATATAAAGGAAATCAGACTTTCACTTAATATCGATACACACGATTTTAACACGAAGCTTTCACACGCTCAGCGTTTTATCAGCGGCGGTGATAAGGTAAAGGTGTCAATTCGTTTCAGAGGCCGTGAGATGGGACATCCCGAACTCGGTACCGAAATAATGAACAAATTTGCTGAGGCTTGTCAGGAATTTGCTTCTGTTGAAAAGCCTGCAAAGCTTGAGGGACGCAGTATGCTGATGTTCCTTGCACCAAAGACAAACAAATAACCCAATTTCAAGGAGGACAATATAATGCCTAAGATTAAGACACACAGCGGAGCAAAAAAGCGTTTTAAGCTCTCTAAAAACGGAAAAGTAATTCGTGGACACGCAAACAAATCACACATCCTCAACAAGAAAACAACAAAGCGTAAAAGAGGTCTGAGAAAGACTGTTGCAGCTGACAAGACAAATGCAGTAGCAATCAAGAAGCTCATTCCTTATAAATAATTTTTACTGATTTTTGACCAAAACAAATTAACCATTATCGGAGGTATATAGAATGGCACGTGTAAAGGGTGCGTTGGCAACACGCAAAAGAAGAAAAAAGACTTTAAAGCTCGCAAAAGGTTACTGGGGTGCTAAGAGCAAACACTTCAAAATGGCGAAAGAAGCCGTAATGAAGAGTGGTAACTACGCATATATCGGCCGTAAGCAGAAAAAGCGTGATTTCAGAAGACTCTGGATTACCCGTATTTCAGCTGCTTGCCGTTCAAACGGTATCAACTACTCAACATTTATGAACGGTCTTAAAAAAGCAGGCATCAATCTTAACAGAAAAATGCTCTCAGAAATCGCTATTGCTGATCCTCAGGCTTTCACAGCTCTTACAGAAAAGGCAAAGGCTGCTTTATAATTCCTAAGCAAAGACGCACCTAAGATACATTTCTTAGGTGCTTTTTAATTTTAAACATTCAAGTTAATAAGCTGCCGGTTAAGTCAGCTTATGCCGGCACGTTAAAGCGTTATTATAAACAAAAATGATACATATATAACATACAATAAGAAATTGGAGAAGGAAAATGAAAAATATAGTTTTAATCGGGATGCCCGGCTGTGGCAAAAGTACAATAGGCGTTGTACTTGCAAAGACAATGGGCTACCGTTTTTTGGATTCGGATTTGCTTATTCAGGAGAGTGAAAACAGACTTCTCAGTGAAATAATAAAGCAAGAGGGTCTGGACGGCTTTAATGCAATAGAAAACAAGGTTAATGCGTCAATCGAGGTTGACCGTTCCGTTATTGCAACAGGCGGCAGCGTTATTTACGGTAAAGAGGCAATGGAACATCTCAGAAAAATCGGCGTTGTTGTCTATATAAAGCTGCCTTATGATGAAATAGAAAAAAGACTCGGCGACCTCACAAAGCGTGGGGTTTCAATAAAGGACGGTCAGAGCTTGCTTGACCTTTATAATGAAAGAGTACCGTTATATGAAAAATATGCGGATATTATTGTTGAGGAAAACGGTATGACGATTTCACAAACGGCACTTCTTATAAAGGATAAATGTACTGATTTTTTTGAAAACAGGAAATAATTTGTTTGAAGGATAAATATTATGATTACAAGCAGAGATAATGAACTTATAAAGGAAACGGTCAAACTGATTTCAAGTGCAAAATTCAGGCGTGAAAAAAAGCAGTTTGTCGCTGAGGGAGTAAGGCTTTGTCGTGACGGTGCAGAATCGGGTGCTGAAATAACGGCTTTCCTCTTTACACCGACGGCGGCTGAAAAATATCCGCAGGATTTTCGGCTTATATCATCAAAAGCCGAAAAAACCTGTGAGATAAGCGAAAAACTTTTTAAACAGATTTCAGACACAACGGCACCGCAGGGCTTTATGTGTATTTTTAAAACACTTGACAAACAGACAACATCGTATAAAATAAGTAATAAGGGGCGTTATGCGGCACTTGAAAATATACAGGACCCGTCAAATATCGGCACAATACTCAGAACCTCCGAGGCTCTCGGTACAGACGGTATAATTCTTTCAAAGGACTGCTGCGATATTTATATGCCAAAGGTTGTAAGGGGAAGTATGGGAGCAGTGTTCAGAGTGCCTGTTATCATTGCCGAAAACTTTACCGAATATATATCACAGCTGACGAAAAGCGGTATAAAAACTTATGCGTCAACCCCGCATAACGCCGAAAATATAAATGATATTGATTTTTCAGACGGCGGAGTAATGCTTATCGGAAACGAGGGCAACGGTCTTAAAGATGAAACTGTAAATGCGTGTTTTAAGCGTGTGAAAATTCCTATGAAGGGCCGTGCCGAGTCGCTTAATGCCGCCGCTGCCGCCGCAATACTTATGTGGAGTATGCAGGGCTGAAACTACAAAAACGGGGAGAGTGACATAAATGGATAA
Source organism: Acutalibacteraceae bacterium (assembly GCA_051880775.1). Lineage (GTDB taxonomy): Bacteria > Bacillota > Clostridia > Oscillospirales > Acutalibacteraceae > UBA1213. The sequence goes on along the minus strand of JBJEOP010000030.1, from coordinate 51,090 downwards.
AAATATATTCTGGATATGGCTTCAATGCTGTCTTGGTGTTGATAATCCCCGTATTCATAGAATTTTTGAAGTTTTTGAGGACGCTTATCATATATATAATGCTGATGAACACGAGCTGAAAATCAGCGGAGTTTTCATAGATAAAGAGCTTTTAAAGCTGAATGATAAAAACCTTGATACTGCAAAGAAAATATATAATAACTGTTTTATGCGTGGTTATCATATATTTTCTTTACAGGATGAAAATTACCCCGAAAGACTGAAAAAAACACCGACGCCGCCGGTTGTTATATATGTAAAGGGCAAAATTCCGGACAAAAACCGTCTTTTTGCGGCTATTGTCGGCACAAGACATTCAAGCATTACAGGCAAGAAAGCGGCATTTTCGCTTGCCTATGACCTTGCAAAAAGCGGTGCGGTAGTTGTCAGCGGCGGTGCAATGGGGATTGATACACAATCTCATCTCGGTGCAATTCAGGCAGGCGGAGAAACCGTATGTGTGCTTGGCTGCGGAATAAACTATAACTATTTGCCTACGCTTGAAAATATGCGTAATGAAATTTCAAAACACGGTGCCTTGATTTCCGAATATCCTCCCGACTATCCGCCGACAAAATTTACTTTTCCAAAGCGTAACAGGATTATTTCGGGAATATCGGACTGTACGGTTGTTGTCGAGGCAGGAAAAACAAGCGGTGCATTGATTACTGCAAAAGAGGCGGTAAAGCAGAACAGAACCGTTTTTGCTGTTCCCGGAAGTATCGAAAGCCAAAGCACAGCAGGCTCAAATCTCCTTATACAGGAGGGTGCAAAAACACTTCTCAGTGCTGAAAATATAATCGACTGGTACAACTCAAAAAAACAAAAAAATAATGATAAAAATATCTCAGATACTCAGATAACCCCCGATTCTATATCAAAAATACGAACAAAATCCGAAAAAAAGAAAATATTGCCAAACGTCGAAAAAATACCCAAAGAACTCACTTTATCGCATAAACAGACTGTTAAAGCCACAACAAATGAAAAGAAAGAAAATAAAATTCCCGACGGACTGTTGACAGAAAACGCTCTGTCGGTGTATCATACAATTTCAGATACCCCTATTCATGTAAATGACATCAAGCTTGCAACAGGCTTAAAGATAAACGACATTCTTTCAGCACTTACGGAGCTTGAAATGAACGACCTTATTTCCGTTCATTCAGGCAGAAGATACACTAAAAAATAGAGTGGAGTGTGGAGAGTGGAGTGTGGAGTTGTGCGAACCGTCAGCTTTGTGTGTTGAGTTCAGCCTGTTGTAACAATAACTTTTAAGAGATAATAAGAATAAATATCCGGAGGAAATTTTATGTCAAAACTTGTAATAGTTGAGTCGCCTGCAAAGGCAAAAACAATTAAAAAATATCTTGGCAAAGGATATGAAGTTGTTGCGTCAATGGGGCATGTAAGGGATCTTAACCCCAACAGACTCAGCGTTGATATAAAAAAGAAGTTTACACCGAAATATGAAATAATAAAAGGAAAAGAAAAACTTGCAGATGAACTGGTAAAACTTGCGGAAAAAAGCGACTATGTTTATCTTGCAACCGACCCCGATAGAGAGGGAGAGGCTATTTCGTGGCATCTTGCTTATCTTCTGAACCTTGACCTTAACGACAGCAATAGAGTAACCTTTAACGAAATTACACAAACCGGCGTAACAAACGGAATGAGTTCACCCCGAAAAATAGATATGGACTTGGTAAACGCTCAACAGGCAAGAAGAATACTTGACCGCCTTGTCGGTTATAAGCTCAGTCCGTTTCTTTCACAGAAAATAAGAAAAGGTCTTTCGGCAGGCCGTGTTCAGTCGGTTGCGGTGAGAATTATCGTTGACAGAGAAGAACAGATAAGAGCGTTTGTGCCTGAGGAATATTGGAGCATTGACGCAAAATTCATTCCAAAAGGTGAACGAAAGGCTTTTCCTGCGGCTTTTTACGGCGACAGAAAAGGCAAAATAAAAATTACAAGCTCGCAGCAGGCACAGCAGATTCTTGATTCAGTAAAGGACGTACAGCCCGTTGTTGAAAAGGTAAAGCACGGCACAAGAAAGCGTCAGCCTGCACCTCCTTTTATTACCTCAACCCTACAGCAGGAGGCGTCAAGAAAGCTCGGCTTTCAGTCAAAGCGTACAATGAAGGTCGCACAGGAGCTTTATGAAGGCATTGACATCAGGGATATGGGTGCAGTCGGTCTTATTACCTATATGAGAACCGACTCGTTAAGACTCTCGGAGGACGCTCTTAATTCCGCAGAAGCATTTATAAGGGCAAAATGGGGCGACAAATATGTTCCTGCACAGCACAGACACTTTAAGTCAAGGGCTAACGCACAGGACGGACACGAGGCTATCCGTCCGACAATGATTGACCTTGAACCGTCACAGATAAAAGACAGCCTTACAAGCGACCAGTATAAGCTCTATAAGCTGATATGGGAGCGTTTTATTGCGTGTCAGATGGCTGAGTGTATTCAGAAAACAACACAGGCTGACATAGCTATGAACGATTATATTTTTAAAGCATCAGGCTACCGTGTAAGTTTTGACGGATATACAGTCCTTTATGTTGAAAGCAAGGACACAGCCGACGATGAAAAGGAATCGGAACTTCCAACGCTTGAATCGGGAACAATCCTCAGAGTAAAGGAAATGACGCCTAATCAGCATTTCACACAGCCGCCTGCACGATATACCGAAGCCTCACTCATCAAGGCACTCGAAGAATACGGAATAGGCAGACCGTCAACCTATGCGGCAACAATCAGCACGATTACTTCAAGAGAATATGTCAAGCGTGAGGGCAAAACCCTTATCCCGACGGAACTCGGCGAGGTTTCAACAAAGCTTATGGAGGAGCGTTTTCCGAAGATAGTAAATGTAAAATTCACCGCCCAGATGGAACAAAATCTCGATACGGTTGAAGAAGGCAAAAGCGAATGGGTACAGTTGCTCACTGATTTTTACGGCGATTTTGACAAAACGCTTAAAAAAGCAAAGGAAGAAATGAAAGGCGTAAAAATAGAGCTTGAAGAAGACAAAACCGACCTTGTCTGCGACAAATGCGGAAAGCCTATGGTTGTAAAGTTCGGAAGATACGGAAAATTCATTGCCTGTTCGGGTTATCCTGACTGTAAAAATATCGTTAAGATTGTCAACAAGACTGGTGTTCCCTGTCCGAAATGCAACGGTGATGTTATCGTCAAAAAGACGAAAAAGGGCAGACTGTTTTACGGCTGTTCAAACTATCCCAACTGCGACTTTGTTTCGTGGTATGAGCCTGTAAACGAAAAATGCCCGCAGTGCGGAGGGTTGCTCTTTAAGAAAAAAGGCAAAAAAGCAAAGCTTTTCTGTCAGACAGAGGGCTGCGGTTTTGAAAAGGACGCCGCCGAAAACAACGAATAATTATACTATATTGTAAAAACCGCTAATATATGGTAAAATATAATTCGTAATTCGTAATGCGTAATTATTTTTGCGTAAGGTGAGTTTTGATGCAGAGGTAAGAAAATGTATATAAATGTACTTGGTGCAGGTCTTGCGGGTTGCGAGGCGGCATATCAGATTGCAAAGCGTGGAATAAATGTAAAGCTGTATGAAATGAAGCCGTCAAAGAAAACGGCGGCTCATAAAAGCAATAACTTTTGTGAGCTGATATGTTCAAATTCGCTGAAAGCGGCGAGAATTGAAAGTGCGGCAGGACTTCTCAAAGAAGAAATGCGTAGAATAGGCTCACTGCTTATGGAATGTGCCGATAAATGTGCCGTTCCGGCAGGCGGTGCGTTGGCGGTTGACAGGGACGAATTTTCGTCAATGGTAACAAACGCAATACGCAACAATCCGCTGATTGAAGTTATCGAAAGCGAGGTTACGGAAATTCCGCACGATGCAATTACCGTTGTTGCGACAGGACCGCTTACAAGTGACAAGCTTGCCGACAGAATTATTGAAATGTGCGGAGGTTCACTGCACTTTTTTGATGCCGCCGCACCTATCGTTACCGCTGAAAGCATTGATATGGATTGTGCATTTACCGCCTCACGCTATGACAAAGGCGGAGATGACGCATATATCAACTGCCCGATGAACAAGGAGGAATATGAAAATTTCCACAGGGAGCTTGTTTCGGCGGAACGTGCGGAACGGCACGATGTTGATGTTCAGAATCCGAAGGTTTACGAGGGTTGTATGCCTGTTGAAATTCTTGCACAGCGTGGACTTGATACCCTGCGTTTCGGACCTATGAAGCCTGTCGGACTGCGTGACCCACGAACAGGTCACAGACCGTGGGCAGTTTTACAGCTCAGAACCGAAAATTCCGACAAAACAATGTACAATCTTGTAGGCTTTCAGACAAACCTGAAATTCCCTGAACAAAAGCGTGTTTTTGGAATGATACCGGCACTGAAAAACGCCGAATATGTCCGTTTCGGCGTAATGCACAGAAATACATTCCTTGATTCTCCGAGGGTTCTTAACGCCGATTATTCGATGAAGTCAAATTCAAAAATATTTTTTGCGGGTCAGATGACGGGTGTTGAGGGGTATATGGAGTCGGCGTCGTCGGGAATGATGGCAGGAATAAACGCCGTAAAACGACTTAAAGACGAAGAAACGGTAACGCTGTCAGAGATGAATATGATTGGGGCGTTGTCACGATATATCAGCAATCCTACCGTAACCGATTTTCAGCCTATGGGTGCAAATATGGGAATACTTCCACCGCTTTCGGAACATATAAGAGATAAAAGAGAGAGAGCGGCGGCATATTCGCACAGGGCATTGGCTGAACTTGAAAATATAAAAACTTTGCTTAAATGAGAAAGGATTTTTTTATGAAAATTTTAGTTGACGCATTCGGCGGAGATAATGCTCCACTTGAAATATTAAAGGGCTGTTCACAGGCAAAGGAACTTTACACGGATACCGATATTGCCCTTGTCGGTAATGAAGAAATAATCAGAAAAACCGCACAGGAAAACAATATCAAAATAGACAATATGCAGATTTATGACGCACCCGATGTTATAACTATGGAAGATGAAGCAGGCGAAATAATGAAGTCAAAGAACAATTCGTCTATGGCTGTCGGACTTAAACTCCTTGCAAACGGAGAGGGTGACGCATTTCTTTCGGCAGGCAACAGCGGTGCTTTGATTATGGGTGCAACACTCATAGTAAAACGCATCAAGGGCGTAAAGCGTCCGGCTTTTTCTCCTGTTATGCCTACATCAAAAGGTCCTGTACTTCTCATTGACAGCGGTGCAAATATTGAGGTTCGTCCCGAAATGTTACAGCAGTTCGGAATAATGGGTTCAATATATATGGAAAATGTCCTTAAAGTTAAAAATCCCCGTGTTGCCCTTGCAAATGTCGGCACTGAGGAACACAAGGGCGGCGAATTACAGCATCAGGCATTTAAGCTCCTTAAAGATACAAAGCTGAATTTTATCGGCAATATTGAGGCAAGGGATATTCCTGCGGGAGCAACCGATGTTGTTGTTGCAGACGGCTTTACAGGTAATGTTATCGTTAAAATGTACGAGGGTGTTGCCGCAGAGCTGTTCAAGAAAATCAAGGGTGTATTTTTCAAGAACCTTAAAACAAAAATTGCCGCACTCATCATAAAAAAAGACCTCAACGAACTCAAACAGTATTTTGACTATAACCAGTACGGAGCGGCTCCCGTTATGGGCGTTTCAAAGCCTGTTCTCAAAACTCACGGCAGTGCAAAGGCAACAGCAATAGTTACCGCAATAAAGTCCGTAATTGATTTTACAAATACCGATGTTATCGGAAAAATCGAAGAAAATATCGTTTTGCTGAAATCAAAGAATGAATAAAAGGAATGAAATTCAGATGAAAAGTCTTGAAAAGAAAATAGGCTACACCTATAAAAACATATCATATCTTGAAACGGCACTTACACATTCGTCCTATGCAAACGAGGCAAGACACGGTACAAAAAGCAATGAACGTCTTGAATTTCTCGGTGACGCCGTACTAAGCATAGTTGTTTCGGATTATATTTTTCATCACTGTCCGAATCTTCCTGAGGGTGAGCTGTCAAAGCTTCGTGCGTCGCTTGTCTGCGAAAAAAGCCTGTGTCGTTTTTCAAAGGCACTGGGTGTCGGCGATTATCTTAAACTCAGCAAGGGCGAAAGAAATCTTAAAGGACAGGAAAGACCGTCAATTCTTGCCGACGCATTTGAGGCGATTATTGCGTCAATTTATCTTGACGGCGGCATTGAGGAGGCAAGGAGATTTATCTTATCGTTCGTAGAGCCTGAAATAAAAAATCCTAAACCGAGGGCATTTAAGGACTATAAGACAAATCTTCAGGAGATTATTCAGAAAAATCCAGAGGAGCATCTTGAATATGTATTAACAGGGGAAGAAGGCCCCGACCACGATAAGCATTTTTTTGTTGAGGTTCACCTTAACAGCAATGTAATCGGCAAGGGCGGCGGCCGCAGCAAGAAAGAGGCAGAACAGCAGGCGGCAAGAGAAGCTTTGGAGTTGATGGGATATTGAAACATTCAAATGTAGCACTTTTTGTGCCTCATAACGGCTGTCCTCACCAGTGCAGTTTCTGCAATCAGCGTAAAATTACGGGAAAATCGGAACAGCCCACAGCACAGGATGTAAAAAACGCAATAAAAACAGCCGAGAACAGTCTTGGCGAAAATACAAAAAATGCCGAAATAGCTTTTTTTGGCGGCAGCTTTACGGCAATAGACAGAAATTATATGATTGAGCTTCTTTCAGCGGCTGCACCGTCAGTACAAAGCGGAAGATTTTACGGCATAAGAATTTCAACACGACCTGACGCAATCGACAGTGAAATACTCGATATTCTTCAAAAATACGGTGTTACAGCCGTTGAACTCGGGGCTCAGAGTATGAGTGACGATGTTCTTTTTGCAAATCACAGGGGGCATACTTCATCTGATGTTGTAAATGCGTCAGAAATGATAAAAGAACGTGGTATGTCGCTCGGCTTGCAGATGATGACGGGACTTTATAAAAGCGATGACGAAAAAGACACTGAAACGGCGGAAAAAATTGCCGCCTTAAAGCCCGATACAGTCCGCATTTATCCGACGGTAGTCTTAAAGGGAACAGAGCTTTATGACCTTTATACAAGCGGCAAATATCAGCCGCAAAAACTTGACGAGGGTGTCAGTCTGTGTTCAAAGCTGCTGAAATACTTTGAGGACAGAAACATAAATGTTATCCGTCTTGGACTTCACGACAGCGACAGTCTGCGTGAAAATATGGCGGCAGGTGCATATCACCCTGCATTCCGTGAATTATGCGAAAGCGAAATTATGTACAACAACGCTGTTGAAGAACTCAAAAAAATGAACATAAAAAGCGGTGTTGTTGAATTTTTCATAAATCCGAAATCGGTTTCACGATTTATCGGTCAGAAACGAAAAAATCTTGACCGTCTTTCAAAGCTCGGTATAACCGCAATCGTTCGTCAGGACTTACGGCTTTCAAAATATCAGACCGTATGCCGGTATGTACCGCAATTCTGAGAGCGGAGAGTGGAGAGTGAAGTTGTGCAAAAGGTCAGCTTATTTGCTAAAATCAGGACGGTGAGAAAGTGCGATTAAAATCTCTTGAAGTACAGGGTTTCAAAACATTTCCCGATAAAACAAAACTTGACTTTACAAACGGTATTACAGCGGTTGTAGGTCCTAACGGCAGCGGCAAAAGCAACATAAGCGACGCTATACGCTGGGTGCTTGGCGAGCAGTCGGCAAAGTCGCTGCGTTGTTCAAAAATGGAGGACGTTATCTTTAACGGTACACAGCAAAGAAAGCGTACAGGCTATGCACAGGTTACTCTGTCAATCGACAACAGCGACAGAACCTTGCAGTTTGACGGTGACGAGGTTGCCGTTACACGACGTTTTTACCGTTCGGGCAACAGCGAATATCTTATAAATAATGCCGCCGTAAGATTACAGGATATACACGAGCTTTTTATGGATACGGGTCTTGGCCGTGACGGATATTCTATGATAGGTCAGGGCAAAATCGACTCAATTGTTTCCTCAAAAGGCGAGGACAGGCGTGAAATTTTTGAGGAAGCGGCGGGAATTTCACGTTTCAGATATAAAAAAGCCGAGGCAGAACGCCGTCTTGACAAAACCGAGGAAAACCTTGTCCGTCTGCGTGACATTATGACGGAGCTTGAAGGCAGGGTTGAGCCCTTGCGTATTCAGTCCGAAAAGGCGAAAACATATCTTGCCTGTGCAGAAGAAAAGCGTGGTCTGGAAATTGCACTGTGGCTGAAAACTCTTGAAAAATCCGCACTTGTAATCCGTGAACAGGAGGATAAAATTTCGGTTGCACGAAGTCAGTACAACGACGCTGAAAATGCACTCGAAAAAATACAGACCGAAAGCGAAAAAATCTTTTTGGAGCAAAGCACATTTTCCTCCCGTGTTGACGAGATAAGGCGTGAAATTTCAGCCTATGAAGAACAGGCGTCAGAAAAGAAATCGCAGATTTCCGTTTTAAAGAACGATATTCTGCACAACCGTCAGACAATAGACCGCATTACCGCCGATATAGCCGTAATGCAGGATTCGGGAGAACAGATAAAGCTTGAAATAGAAGAAAAACAAAAGCTGATTTTGCAGCATACGGAAAAGCTTTCGGAGAAACAGTCCGAGCTTGAAAAATGCACCTCCGAACTCGGTTCTCTTAAATCGGGCGAGAGTGAGTCGGGTGAAAAACTCGACAAAATCAACGCTCTTATTGCCGAACTTACCGCAAAATCATCTGACGCAAAAATCAGATATATGACATCATCATCGTCAATAAATGAAATTACGGGAAGAATGGATGTTGTCGAAAATACCATAAAAGCCCGTGATTCACAGATTAAAACACTCAGAAATATCATTGATGATTATGACAAAATGCTTAATGACTGCCTTGACAGGATTACATATCTCAAAAACCGTGCAGACGGTCAGGAGCTTATTCTCAGAAATAAAAACAACAGCTGTAACGAGTTGAAAAAACAGGCGGACAAGCTCTCGCTTGACAGCGAACAGCTTTTCCGAAAGGCAAAAATGCTTGAAGAGCTTGAACGCAATCTTGAAGGCTTTACGCACAGTGTAAAAAGTGTTATGCGTGAGGCAAAAAGAGGTGTTCTCACGGGTATTCACGGTCCTGTGTCACGAGTAATAAAAGTGCCGTCGGAATACAGCATTGCCATTGAAACCGCACTCGGTGCCGCTATGCAGAATATCGTTACAACCGACGACAACGACGCAAAACGAGCTATTGCGTTTCTTAAAAAACACGACGGTGGACGAGCAACATTTCTCCCTATGTCAACCATAAAGGGTCGTGAGCTCAGCGAAAACGGACTTGAACAGTGCAGCGGTTTTATCGGTATTGCGTCACAGCTGTGTTCGTGCGACGACTGCTACAAGGGAATACTTCATTCACTCCTCGGAAGAATTGTAATTGCCGAAAATCTTGACTGTGCAACGGAAATTGCAAGAAAATACGCCTATCGTTTCCGAATTGTTACTCTTGACGGTCAGGTTGTAAATGCCGGCGGTTCGCTTACAGGAGGTTCTCTTGCGAAAAATACGGGACTTCTCGGTCGTGCGGCAGAAATTGAAAAAATTCGCACTGAGGCTCAGAAAATTTCCGGACAGGCAGATATTGCCCGTCAGAACTTTGAAAAGGCAGAAAAACAGGCACAACAGGCTCAGATTGAGCTTTCAAAGCTGCGTGAGGAATTGACGGCAGTAAACGAGGATAAAATAAAAATTGAGGCTGAAATAAAAAGCCGTAATTCCGAAATTCAGTCAACCGAAAAATCACTTGTTGAAGTGCAGAATGAACGCAAAAATTCCGTTGAAAGACTTTCGGAGCTTACGAAAATTATGGAAACATCAAAGGCGGAGTTTGACGAATATAACAGACAAATTGCCGAAAAGGAACAGAGTGCGTTACTATTGTCGGGAGACAAAGCCGAATATGTCCGCAAGCGTGAAAGCATTACCGACAGAATGCAGGAAATCCGTCTTGAAATTCTTACAATCGAAAAGGATATTTCATCGGCAAAAAGCGATATTGAAAACGCAAATATGCGTTTCGGCTCATCAGATGAAAAGATAAAGCAGTACAAAGCCGAAAGTGCTGAAATTCTCGAAAAGAATAATTCAATAAGAACGGAAATTGAAGAACTCTCAAAGCAGTCAGAAGAACTGACAGAAAAGGCAAAGCAGTCGGAAAAATCAATCGGACAGCTGAATGCCGAAAGAATGAACCTCGAAAAGCGTTCAACCGAACTCAGACAAATGGAGCGTGAGAAAACCTCCGAGCGTGAAAATGTCAGCGGCGAGCTTGCACGGCTTGAAGAAAGACGGAATAATTTACAGAAAGAATATGACGAAATTATCCGCAAGCTGTGGGAAGAATACGAGCTGACAAAGCGTGAGGCGGAAAAAATCGCAATAAAAATTGAGGATACGGGAAAAGCACAGCGAAGACTTACCGAACTCAAACAGAAAATACGCTCACTCGGTTCTGTCAATGTTTCTGCGATTGAAGAATATAAGGAAGTCAGCGAGCGTTACGAATTTCTGAAAATTCAGATAGGCGATGTCGAAAAGTCAAAAGCCGAACTCACAAAACTTATAGGCGAGCTGACAAAGCAAATGCGTGAAATTTTCATTGACAGGTTTAATCTTATCAATAAGAATTTTTCAGAAACATTTGTTGAACTTTTCGGCGGCGGAAAAGCGTCATTGTCGCTTTCTGACCCCGAAAATGTTCTTACAACGGGCATTGACATTTCCGTTGAACCGCCGGGAAAAATCGTATCTCATATTGAGCTTCTTTCAGGCGGCGAAAAAGCTCTTGTTGCAATCGCTCTGTATTTTGCTATAATGAAAGTAAGCCCTGCACCGTTCTGTGTAATGGACGAAATCGAGGCGGCACTTGACGATGTAAACGTTTACCGCTTTGCGTCATACCTACGCCGAATGAACGACAATACTCAGTTTATTTGCATTACTCACAGACGGGGAACAATGGAAGAGGCTGATGTTCTTTACGGCGTTACAATGCAGGACAGGGGCATTTCAAAGCTTCTTGAACTTCGTGCAAGCGAAGTTGAGCAAAAACTCGGAATAAAAGCGTAACTTCTTATTTTTTGAGCGGAGGGATATTAAATGGGATTTTTTGCAAAAATTAAAGAGGGTCTGAAAAAGACCAGGGACTCTATTGTCGGAAAAATCGACAGTGTGTTGAAATCGTTTACAAAGATTGACGAAGAACTCTTTGAAGAGCTTGAAGAAATTCTGATAATGGGCGATGTCGGAATGACAACGGCTGAAAAAATATGCGGTGAACTCCGTACAAGAGTAAAAAAAGAGGGTATTACCGACCCTGAAAAAATACACGACCTGCTTGCCGATGTAATAAGCGAAATGCTTTCAGGTGGACAGGAACTCGACATAAGCACAAAGCCGTCTGTTATTCTTGTAATAGGTGTAAACGGCGTAGGCAAAACCACAACAATCGGAAAAATGGCGGCAAACTTTGTCCGTCAGGGCAAAAAGGTTACTCTTGCCGCCGCTGATACATTCCGTGCCGCCGCTATCGACCAGCTGCAAATATGGGCTGAGCGTTCCGGTGCCGATATAGTAAAACAGGGTGAGGGTGCCGACCCGGCGGCAGTTGTTTTTGATTCTATATCGTCTGCAAAGGCAAAGGGCAGCGATATAATTATTGTTGATACAGCAGGCAGACTTCATAACAAGAAAAATCTTATGGGTGAGCTTGAAAAAATCAACAGAATTATCGACCGTGAGCTTCCCGGAGCTGCAAAAGAGGTACTTCTTGTACTTGACGCAACAACAGGACAAAATGCGGTTAATCAGACAAAAGAATTTAAAACTGCGGCAGGAATTACAGGCATTGTTCTCACCAAACTTGACGGAACGGCAAAGGGAGGCGTTGTTCTGGCAATAAAGGAAGAACTTGATGTGCCTGTAAAATATATAGGAGTAGGGGAGCAGATTGACGACTTACAGCCGTTCAATCCTGAGGAATTTGCAAAAGCACTTTTTGCGGTTGAAAACAAGGAATAATGTTCAGACCTTAAAGGGAGGGTGAAGTTTATGAGATTTATTATAGCTTCAAATAATGAAAAAAAAGCAGAAGAACTTGACAGAATATTACTACCGCTTGGCATTGAGGTTAAAACCGCTAAACAACTCGGTATTTCACTTGATGATGTCGAAGAAACAGGTACAACCTTTGAAGAAAATGCCGAGCTTAAAGCAAAAGCCGCCTGTGAAAAAACAGGTATGCCGGCTATTGCCGACGATTCGGGACTGGTTGTTGATGCACTTGACGGCAGACCGGGAGTTTTTTCGGCAAGATATGCCGGTGAAAACGCAACTGACGAAGAAAAAATTGAAAAACTGCTTGCTGAAATGCGTGATGCGGAGAACAAAAGCCGTGATGCTCATTTTGAGTGTGTTATATGCTGTTATTTTCCTGACGGCGAAAAGATTTTTGCCCGTGGAAAGTGTGACGGTACAATAGGCTATGCACCGAGAGGAAACGGCGGCTTTGGTTATGACCCGATTTTCTTTACAACAGGAAACAAAACCTTTGCCGAACTGACAAATACGCAAAAAGACGCAATCAGTCACAGGGGAAAGGCTCTTAAAGAGCTGGCGGAGCTTTTAAGGGAAAAACTGGCAAAATAAACTGAAAATAATGCGTAATTCGTAATTCGTAATGCGTAATTATTGTGAGTTACGCAAGTTTGATGTGCTGAGAAAATTTATAAACAGTTTTTATGCGGGTGCAGGTGTCGCTCACACCTGCCGAGGTCAAGGGCGAGCAGCCCTTGTGGGGTTTGGGGCAAAGTCCCAACATCTATTACTCAGAAAAGAAACAGTGTTAAATGCTTATTACGAAAGGAAACAATAAATGCTTACAAGTAAACAAAGGGCGTTTTTACGCTCTCTTGCAAATGATATTGATACAATAGTTATGGTCGGAAAGGGCGGCATAAGTCCTCAGATTATCAAGCAGGCTGATGACGCTCTTACCGCAAGAGAACTCATCAAGGGAAAAGTACTTGAAACAGCGGGAGTTGATTCAAGAGAAATTGCCGAACACATTGCCGCCGAAACACAGTGCGATGTTGTACAGGTAATAGGTTCAAAATTCGTGCTTTTCAGACGAAATCCGAAAGCACCGAAAATTGAACTGCCAAAAGCCAGAAGAAAATAAGAAATTTTCAATTTACTTGACTGGGGTGTTTTAAGTGAGAACAGCTATGTTTGGCGGAAGCTTTAATCCGATACATATTGGTCATATTCAGCTTGCACAGGCTTTTGTAAAAAAACTGAGCCTTGACAGAGTGCTGATTATTCCGACTTATATTCCGCCGCATAAACAGTGCGATAATTCTGTGTCACCGCAGGACAGACTGCAAATGTGCCGTCTTGCAGTAAAAGATTTGCCCTTTGCACAGGTGAGCGACATTGAAATCAAAAGAAAAGGTGCAAGCTATACTTATCTTACACTGCAAGAGCTTTCACAGCAGTATAAAGATGACGAACTGTTTTTGATAACGGGTGCCGATATGTTTATGTCGATTCAGACCTGGAAACACCCTGAGATTATTTTTTCTCTTACTACGGTGTGCGGTGTGCCGAGAAATGACGATGATATAAAGATTCTTGAAAAACAGGCAGAATATCTTAAAAACCTCGGAGCAAAAACCGAAATCCTTGACGCAGGTGTTATCACCGTTTCGTCAACGGAAATCCGCAGAAAAATACAAAACGGCGAAAGCACGGACGGACTTCTTGCAAATGAAGTAAGAAAATATATAGATAAAAACAAGCTGTATATCTGAAAGAATAATTTATGCTTGAAAGACAAATTATATGTTGGTATAATCTATTTGTATAATTTTTATGGAGTTGATAAAAATGACAGTTAAGGATTATGACAAAATCATAAAGGACAGACTTTCATCAAAGCGTTACGAACATTCAAAAAATGTTGCAAAAGAGGCTGTGCGTCTTGCGAAAAAATACGGTGCAGACGCTCAGAAGGCGGAAATTGCAGGAATACTGCACGATATTACAAAAGAAACAGAACAGGAAGAACAGTTCGATTTAATCAGAAAAGCCGGAATTGAACTCACGGAATTTGAAAGCTCAACTCCAAAGCTATGGCACGCTATTTCGGGCAGTGCTTACTTAAAGGTTATTCTCGGAATTGAAGATGAAGATATTATAAATGCGGTAAGATTCCATACAACAGGAAGATGCGGAATGTCACTTCTTGAAAAGGTGATTTTTATTGCGGATTTTACATCTGACGACCGTGACTATGACGGCGTTGAAAAAATGCGTAAAGCCGCCGACAAAAGTCTTGAAGATGCTATGATTGAGGGAATGTCGTTTACTATATGCGACCTTGCCGAAAGAAAGCTGACGATTGCACCCGATACCTTCAAAGGTTATAATGAAGTGGTTTTTGCAAAATCAAAGAAAAAGAAATAAATTGCAGGAGGGAATTAAATGACTTCACTTGAAACAGCTAAACTTGCTGTCAAGGCACTTGACGGCAAAAAGGGACTTGATATAAAGCTTATTAAAATTGACGATATATCGTCAATCGCAGATTACTTTGTAATTGCAACAGGTACATCGAATACTCATGTTAAGGCACTCGCAGACGAGGTTGAATTTAAACTCGACCAGAGCGGAATAAGCGTAAGTCACGTTGAGGGCTACCGTTCGGATTCGTGGATACTGCTTGATTATGTTGATGTTATTGTCCATGTATTTTCTGAGGAGGCTCGTGAATACTACGACCTTGAAAGATTGTGGCAGGACGGCACTCAGCTTGATACATCGGATATAACCGACAAAGAAACAAATCAGGGCTAACAGGCAAAAGGAGAGGAATAATTTTGAAGTACGAGCCAAAAAATATTGAAGCCAAATGGCAGGCTGAATGGGAAAAAGCAGGAATTTTTCACGCTGAACAGAACAGCACAAAACCGAAATATTTTGCACTTGTTGAGTTTCCTTATCCGTCGGGACAGGGACTTCACGTAGGACACCCACGCTCATACACTGCTCTTGACGTTGTTGCAAGAAAACGCAGAATGCAGGGCTATAATGTTCTCTATCCGATAGGTTGGGACGCTTTCGGACTGCCGACTGAAAACTATGCAATCAAAAATCACGTTCACCCGAAAGAAGTAACAAAGAAAAATGTTGCACGCTTTAAAGGTCAGCTCCAATCTCTCGGTATTTCTTTCGATTGGAGCAGAGAAATAAACACAACCGACCCAAGCTACTACAAATGGACGCAGTGGATTTTCCTCCAACTCTATAAGCACGGTCTTGCCTACAAAAAGGAAATGGCTGTAAACTGGTGTACTTCCTGTAAATGCGTTCTTGCAAATGAAGAGGTTGTAAACGGCGTATGCGAACGCTGCGGCAGTGAGGTTGTAAGAAAGGTAAAATCTCAGTGGATGCTGAAAATTACAGCTTATGCCGACAGACTTATAAAAGACCTTGACCTTGTTGACTATCCGGACAGAGTAAAGGCACAGCAGAAAAACTGGATTGGCCGTTCAACAGGTGCAGAGGTTGACTTTACCACAACAACAGGCGATACTCTTACGGTTTATACAACACGTCCCGATACACTTTTCGGTGCTACATATATGGTTATTTCACCTGAGCACCCGATTATCGAAAAGCTGTCGTCCGTAATCAAAAATATGGACGAGGTAAAGGCATATCAGGAGGCGGCAGCAAAAAAATCTGATTTTGAACGCACAGAGGTTGCAAAGGATAAAACAGGTGTCCGTCTTGACGGCATTGAGGCGATAAACCCCGTAAACGGAAAACAAATTCCGATATTTATTTCGGACTATGTACTGGTTTCATACGGCACAGGTGCAATTATGGCTGTTCCGGCACACGACAACCGTGACTGGGATTTTGCAAAGAAGTTTAATCTTCCGATTGTAGAAGTCGTAAAAGGCGGAGAAGATGTTCAGAAAGAACCGTTCACAGACTGTTCAACGGGCGTTATGGTAAATTCGGATTTCCTTGACGGACTTTCTGTTGAGGACGCAAAGAAGAAAATTATCGAAAAGCTCACTGAAACAGGCAAGGGTCACGCAAAAGTAAACTTCAAGCTGCGTGACTGGGTATTCTCACGTCAGCGTTACTGGGGCGAGCCTATTCCGATTGTTCACTGTCCGTGCTGCGGTGCTGTTCCGCTGCCTGAAAGCGAGCTTCCGCTTGAACTGCCTGATGTTGAGTCATACGAGCCTACCGACAACGGCGAATCACCGCTTGCAAAGATGACAGACTGGGTAAACACAACCTGTCCGAAATGCGGCGGTCCCGCAAAGCGTGAAACCGACACAATGCCGCAATGGGCAGGTTCATCGTGGTATTTCCTCAGATATATGGACCCGCACAATGATGAGGCTCTTGCAAGCCCTGAGGCACTGAAATACTGGTCACCTGTTGACTGGTACAACGGCGGTATGGAGCATACTACACTTCACCTGCTTTACAGCCGTTTCTGGCACAAGTTCCTCTATGACATCGGTATTGTTTCTACTCCCGAGCCTTATGCAAAGCGTACAAGTCACGGTATGATTCTCGGCGAGAACGGCGAGAAGATGAGCAAGTCAAGAGGAAATGTAATAAATCCTGATGATATAGTAAACGACTACGGTGCAGATACGCTGCGTCTGTTTGAAATGTTCATCGGCGACTTTGAAAAGGCAGCTCCTTGGAGTTCAAACGGCATAAAGGGAAGCAGAAGATTTATCGAGCGTTACTTCAATATGATGTCGTTTATGACTGAGGGTGATGAAATCCGTCCTGAGCTTGAAAGTTCATTCAACAAGGCAATCAAGAAGGTTACGGACGATATTGAAACACTTAAATTCAACACGGCTATTGCGGCTCTTATGTCACTTATCAATGATATTTATGCAACAGGCTCAATCACAAAGGGCGAGCTTAAAGTCTTTACGATTCTTCTCAATCCGTTTGCACCGCACGTTACCGAGGAAGTATGGGCAGAAAAGAAACTCGGCACAGGCTTTGCGTCAACGGCAGAGTGGCCTGAATTTGACGAGAGCAAGTGCAGGGAAGAAACCGTTGAAATCGCCGTTCAGGTAAACGGTAAGGTTAAGGGCAAGATTGTTGTTCCGGTTGACATCAGCAACGAGGACGCAGTAGCCCTTGCAAAGCAGAGCGAGAAAATTGCCTCACTCATTGACGGCAAGAATATCATCAAGGAAATCTATGTCAAGGGTAAGCTTGTTAATATCGTTGCAAAATAATCCTTTCTTTATTTTGGTGATATATTCAGAAAGGTTTTTTGGATTTTTCTATAACTCTTATGCAAAATTACTATACTTTAATATGTAAATTTATTGCATTTTAGGTGTTGACAAAATAAGGTGCTTTAAGGTATAATACATTAGTATCGTAATGACACAAACCCCTGCCTTACGGCGGATGGGAGGGAAGATAAATGGCTGAAATCAGAATCAAGGATAACGAATCTCTTGAAAGTGCATTGAGAAGATTCAAAAAACAGTGTGCAAGAGCCGGAGTTATTGCTGAGGTTCGTAAAAGAGAAGCTTACGAAAAGCCTTCTGTAAAGCGTAAAAAGAAGTCTGAAGCTGCTCGTAAACGTAAATATAAATAATTTATAATTTGCAGTTTACACAAGAAAATTTAAGGGATATTTCCAAGCGTTGTCGGTTGCCTGCGTTTGCTATGGCAGAGTATGCAGCCGTACAATATGGAAATATCCTTTTTTGCATTTATAAATGTTCTGTGTTTTACAGAATAAACTAATCTTTTGCACAACTCCTAACTCCTAACTCCTCACTCCTAACTTTACAAACTCCACTCTGAAAAAAGGAGGTTAAGTATTTGCCGATTTTAAGACCGACAGTAGCTTTGAGAAATGTTACGGATATTACTCCCGAACTTCTGAAATCACTCGGAACAGACGCTATTCTGCTTGATGTGGATAATACGCTCGCTCCGCCTACATCGAAAATCCCATACGAGGGAGTACAGGAATGGATTGACAAAATAAAAGCCTGCGGAATTTCGATTGTAATATGCTCGAATAACTACAAAAAGCGTGTTAAACCGTTTTCCGACAGCGTTGGACTGGACTGCGTTGCAATGAGCTTAAAACCTACTCCGATAGGCTTTAACAGGGCAAAAAGACTTTTAAAGGAAAAACCTGAGTCGGTGCTTGTTGTGGGTGACCAGATTTATACGGATATTCTCGGTGCTAATCTTGCAGGGATGAAATCCGTACTTCTTGTGCCACGCTCGGAGGAACACGGATTTTCGATATATATAAGGCGAAAGCTCGAAAAAAATATAAGAAAAAAATTAAAGCTTATGGACGAAGGTGAACTTTATGTCAGTAATGGAAAATGATAAAATCGACGGTATCGGAATAGACGAAAAAACAAATACTCTTGTGTTTCTTGTTGTTGACCATCTGCCGTGGATTGTTGAAGAATATAATCATCTCAAAATCTTGCAGGCAAAGCTCAATGCTTATATAGCCTATATTGAAACCAAACAGTACAGATCCGTTTACCGCAACAGAGAATTTGACAGATTCAGAATTGAAATTGCGTTTAAATATCAGTTTACGGAAAATTGTGAAAAATTTCTCGGTACGGCTCGTGCAGAGCTGAAAAGCCATAATATTGATATAAAATATTCCGTTGTGCAAAACGATTAAAGGAGTAATGACAATGAAAAAGGTGCTTTTTATTCTTGGTCCCAATCTTAATATGGTAGGTATTCGTGACAAGGCTGTCTATGGTACAGAAACCGCTGAAAGCATTAACGAACAGGTGAAAAAATGGGCTGATGAACTGGGTATTGACCTTGAAATTTTCCAGTCAAACCACGAGGGCGATATTATCGACAAAATACACTCAGCCTACGGAAACAAGGACGGAATAATGATAAACGCAGGTGCATTGACTCATTACAGCTATGCACTTCACGACGCAATCGAGGCGGTACATATCCCGACCGTTGAAACTCATATGTCTAATGTTTATGCAAGGGAAGAATTCAGACACAAATCGGTTATTTCGGCGGTTTGTGCAGGAACGATTGCAGGATTCGGCAAAAACAGCTACTATCTCGGACTGATGTCGCTCAGGGATTTGATGAAATAATAAATAAAAAGTCAAAAGAAAGGAAAAATAACTATGGAATCAAGATTAAAAATGCTTTCCGCTCTTTTGCCCGAATATGCGGATTCGGCACTTATTGTTTCAAACGAAAACAGAAAATACTTTACTGACTTTGTTTCATCTCTCGGTTATCTGCTTGTGACAAGAAAAGAGACATATCTGCTTGTTGATTTCCGATACGGCGAGGCGGCAAAGAAAAACGCCAAAAACTGCAAGGTTATCACTTTTACGAATTTAGGCAATACTTTAAGGGATATTATATATAAACATTCACTCCGCGATATAATGCTTGAAGGCTCGGCTTTTACACTTAATCAGTCGGCGTCAATCGACGAGATTGTAAAATCCGCAGGTGCAAGCACGATTAAGTCATCAGAGCTTGACAAAATCATAAGCCGTATGAGAATTGTCAAGACCGCCGAGGAGGTTGACAAAATCCGTCACGCACAGCTTATCACGGAAGAAGCCTTCAACGAAACGCTGAAACTTGTCAAAGAGGGCGTTACCGAGCGTGACATAGCACTCGAGCTTGAATACAAAATGAGAAAAATGGGTGCTGACGGTGTTTCGTTTGACCTGATTGTAATTGCCGGCAAAAAGACATCAATGCCGCACGGAGTTCCCGGCAACAACAAAATTAAGGCAGGAGATTTCATTACATTTGACATTGGTGCAACAGTTGACGGCTATCACAGCGATATGACAAGAACTGTTGCATTCGGCGGCGTTGACGAGTATCAGATGAGGGTTTACAATACCGTTTTGCAGGCACAGCTTAACGCACTCGACGCCGTAAAGGACGGAGCAAGCTGCAATTTTGTTGACAATGCCGCACGGTCTTATATTTATCAGGCGGGCTTTGAGGGCTGTTTCGGTCACTCGACAGGTCACGGAGTAGGACTTGAAATTCACGAGGCACCGTCGGTAGCCCCGAAAAACAGCTTTGTTCTTCACAGCGGAATGGTTATCACAATCGAACCGGGAATTTATATTCCCGACAGGTTCGGCGTGAGAATTGAGGATATGGTTGTTGTCACAAAGGACGGATGTATCAACCTTGCACAGCTCCCGAAAGAGCTTATTGTGCTTTGATTTTGATTTTGTAATAAAACGGCTATAAAAATCTTGCAATTTTTTGAGGCGTATAGTATAATTAAACGAGCATATACAGCTTTTTTCTTGAATTTTGTTTTTTTCAAGAATGATTAACTTTTTACACATACACAAACAGGAGGATTTTTTATGATTACAGCAGGCGATTTCAGAAACGGCGTTACCTTTGAAATGGACGGACAGGTTGTTACAATCCTTGAATTCCAGCATGTAAAGCCGGGTAAGGGTGCAGCTTTCGTTCGTACAAAGATTAAAAACGTTATTACAGGTGCGGTTATTGAAAAGACCTTCAACCCTAACGATAAGTATCCGACAGCTTTCATTGAGAGAAAGGATATGGAATATCTCTATAATGACGGCGACCTTTACTACTTTATGGATAACGAAACATACGAGCAGCTCCCGATTAACAAGAGCGTTCTCGGCGATAACTTCAAGTTTGTAAAAGAGAATATGACCTGTAAGGTTCTTGCTTACAAGGGCAATGTTTTCGGAGTTGAGCCGCCGAACTTTGTTGTTCTTACTGTAACACAGACAGATCCCGGATTTAAGGGTGATACAGCTACAAACGTAACAAAGCCTGCAACACTTGAAACAGGTGCTGAAATTAAAGTGCCGCTCTTTATCAACGAGGGAGACGCAATTCAGATCGATACAAGAACAGGCGAATATATGGCAAGAGCTTAATTCCGTATATATATGTAATTATTTATGGAGGACAATGTTATGGAACTTACAGAAAAAGCAGCATACATCAAGGGACTTGTTGACGGTCTTAATCTTGACGCAAACGACAAGCAGACAAAGGTTATAAAGGCTCTTGTTGACCTTGTGAATGAAATGGCTGAGGAAATTTCCAATCTCGGACAGTGTTATGACGATGTGTGTGATCAGATTGACGCTATTGACGAGGATCTTGCAGGAGTAGAGGATATAATCTATGAAGATTATGACGACGAACCGTGTAACTGTTCGTCTTGTGATGATCTTGACGATGATATGTGCTATGAGGTTACATGTCCTACATGCGGAACAACCATAGGTCTTGGAGAGGATTCTTTGAATGACGGCGGCATTATTTGTCCTAACTGCGGCGAAGAACTCGAATTTGATTATGACGAGGACGAGCTTGACGACGAAAAACCGACTGTCGAAGAATAATTTTTTCTGACTTAAAAAGGCGGAATCTTACTGCATTATGCAGGGTTCCGCTTTTTGTTTTATTTTATTTTTGCATCATTATACGGTCAAACTTTATCTCAGCGGATAAGCTGACGGTTTGCAAAATAATTACGCATTACGAATTACGCATTAGTTATGTTGGGAGATGTGTTTATGTTATTAAGTCTGATTTTATCGGGCAGTTTTAATTTCAGTACGGCAATTACCTGTATTCTGGCTTCACTTATTGTAATATTTCTTGTACTGCCGTTTCACGAATATGCACACGGCTTTGTTGCGTATAAGCTCGGCGACAATACGGCAAAAAGAATGAGAAGACTGACGCTTAATCCGCTTGAACATCTGGATTATGCAGGTGCATTACTGCTTATATTCATCGGTTTCGGCTGGGCAAAGCCTGTTCCGATTGACGACAGAAATTTCAAAAATCCAAAGGTCGGAATGGCTATAACCGCCCTTGCAGGTCCCGTTGCAAACCTTATTGCAGCCATTGTTGCGGGTCTGATTTACAATGCACTTATTGCTTTTGTAGGTGCAATGACCATTCTTACAAATCAGTTCTGGTTTTATTTGCTTTTGTTCTTTCAGTATCTTATGGTAATAAATATCGGTCTTGCGGTATTTAACCTTATACCTATTCCGCCGCTTGACGGTTCAAAGATACTTATGGCTTTTCTGCCCGACAGAATTGTTGACAAGATTTATCAGTATCAGCAGTTCTTTTCAATGGGACTTTTTATACTTGTTATGATGGGCGGACTCAGCGGAGGTTTTATTACTTCAATTCAGAACTGGCTGTTTGACGGCATTAACTGGCTGACAGCACTGCCGTTTTCATTTATGCATTAAACGATTGAGGAGAGTTTTCGTTGGACAAAATATCATATAAGCTTGATGTTTTTGAAGGTCCGCTCGACCTTTTATTGCATCTTATCGAAAAAAATAAACTTAATATATATGATATACAGATTTCCGAGCTTTGTGAGCAGTATATGGAGCATATCAGGACAATGCAGGAAGAAAACCTTGATATAGCAGGCGAATTTCTTGATATGGCGTCACGGCTTATACAGATTAAATCAGCAATGCTCCTCCCGAAATATGATGAGGGAGAGGAAATGAAAAAAGAGCTTACGGGACAGCTTATCGAATACCGCAAATGCAAGCTTATGGCAAAAATACTGTCTGAGAAAATCAGCTTTGACAGCTTTTGCAGAGAGCCTGAAAAGATTAAATGCGATATGAAATACAAGCGTCAGCACGAACCTGTTGTTCTCGTCAATGCATATATGGCGGCAGTCGGCAGGGGAAAACAGAAAATTCCGCCGTCAGAGGACGCTTTTTCGGGAATTGTAAAAAGACGGATTGTGTCTGTAAGCTCAAAAATCATAGGCGTTATGAAAAAGCTGTGGGGCGGACGCAGTGTCCGCTATGAAAAGATATTTGAGGACTCAACAGATAAAAGCGAACTTGTTGCGACATTTCTTGCAGTCCTCGAACTTATCAAGGGCAAGCGTGTCCGTGCTGACGGAGAGGGCGAAGAATTAACCTTAAAAATGATTAGCGGTGGTGGAAAGCGTTGGAAGAAAGAGAACTGAAAAATGCGGCAGAGGCAATAATATTTGCCTGCGGAACACCCGTTGAGTCTGAAAGAATTGCACAGGCTCTCGGTATAAAAAAACAGCACGCAGTCTGTATATGCGATAATCTTGTAAAGGAATATTCTGAGGCACAGCGTGGAATACGGGTTGTAAAGCTGAACGAAAGCTATCAGATGTGTACGGTTGAACCCTATGCGGAATATATCCGTGAGGTTATGGATTTACGCAGAAACACACCGCTTTCACAGGCGGCGTCAGAGGTTCTTGCGGTTATTGCGTACAATCAGCCTGTGACAAAGGCTTTTATCGAACAGGTAAGAGGCGTTGACTGTTCGGGTGTTGTTTCGAGCCTTGTCGCCCGTCAGCTTATCGAGGAAAAGGGCAGACTTGAACTTCCCGGCAGACCGCTGATTTACGGCACAACCGAGCATTTTCTGAGGTGCTTTAATATTTCTTCACTTGACGAGCTTCCGCCGCTCCCGACGGAAGACGATGAAGAAAACAATGACAAAAATTCTCAGGAAAATACCGAAACGCCTGTTGAACAGTCATCAGAAAACAATCAGAGCGGTGATGATGAAAAATGACGGCAATTATGATTATTCTCGGAATAATTGCATTTATCTTTGTTTTGCTTATATGTCCTTTGTCGGTGTCGGTGATTTATGACGGCGAGATTGAACTGAAAATAAGATACCTGTTTTTGTGCTTTAAGCTTTTGCCGAAAAAAGAAAAAAAGCCGAAAAAACCAAAACCGCAAAAACCCGAAAAGCCGGAAAAATCCGACGACAAGCCGCAGGACAAAAATAAAAATTCCATAAAAGATTTTGTCAGGAAAAAGGGAATAGACGGTCTTATTGAGCTTCTCAAAAAAATGGTCGATATAATTCTGAAAGCCGCAAAGACCGTTACATCACATCTTGTAATTTCAAATCTGGATATAAATGTTCTTGTTGTCGGAGATGATGCAGCTGATACGGCGATGAAATTCGGATATTTGTGTTCGGCAGTTTATCCGATTGTTTCAATCATCGAAAGCCATATTAAAAAATGTAAGCACAACGAAAATATCATTGCAGGCTTTAACGACAGCGAAACAAAGATATATCTGGTATTAAAAGCAAGAATAAAGCCGCTGTTTTTGATAGGTGCGGCTGTTACGGCATTATTCCGTGGGATTAAAGCTATTGCAAAATGATAATAATTATATTATAATATTTACCAATAAAGGCGGTGGAATTTATGAGCGATACTCCAATAGAAGGTCTTATGGACACAACTCTTGAAAAAATTCGTCAGATGGTTGATGTCAACACGGTTATAGGCACACCGATTACAACTCCTGACGGTACGACAATCATTCCTGTTTCAAAGGTTGTTTACGGATTTGCGTCGGGCGGTTCCGAATTCGGCAGCAAAAAGACGGATAACAAGCCGCTTTTCGGCGGCGGTACGGGTGCAGGGGTTACGATTAACCCTATTGCGTTTATTTCAATCTCCAACGGTGATGTAAAGCTACTGAATATTGCTGATTATCAGGATTCTCAGGACAGAGCGGTAGGTATGATTCCGGAAATGTTCGATAAAATTGTCGGACTTTTCAAAAAGGATAAGTCAAAGGAACTCAGCGAACAAAAAACGGAACCTAAGAAAGAGTCAGGACTTGATGACCCGCAGATATAACCCGACAATGAAATAATCACCTGTCCCTTGCATATAAATTTATATACATTCAGCAAGGGTGGGTGATTTTTTGTATTTCAGGAAAATAACGGCATTTATGCTTTCGGCTGTGGCAGTATTTCTTTGTGCTTTTTCGCTTGCAAATAAGGCTTATGCTGTTTCGACCTCAGCGTCAGCGGCAATACTCTACTGTGCTGATAACGGTGAAATTCTGTATGAAAAAAATCCGCACGAAAAACGGGCAATAGCAAGCATAACAAAAATTATGACGGCACTTATTGCACTGGAATATGCCTCGGTCAACAACAAAGAGGTTAAATTCACATCTGAAATGTCGGCAATAGGTTCAAGTATGTATCTCAAAGAGGGAGAAATACTCACGCTTACCGAGCTGACAAAGGGAATGATGATGGTATCGGGAAACGACGCCGCAAACGCTGTTGCGATTTCGGTTGCAGGCAGTAAGGAAAAATTTGCCGACCTTATGAACCAAAAGGCACGGCAAATCGGAATGAAGGACACACACTTTGTCACGCCGTCGGGACTTGATGACGAAAATCACTATTCAACGGCGTATGATATGGCTCTTTTGTGTTCGTATGCGATGGATAACGAGCAGTTCCGAAATATCGTTTCTCAGAAAAGCATAAAGGTTTCATACGTTTATCCCGAAAATAAAACTCAGATATGCACAAACCACAACAGACTGTTGTCGCTTTATGATGACTGCGTGGGCATTAAAACAGGTTTTACCGAAAAGGCAGGGAGAACACTTACCTCAGCCGCCGAGCATGACGGAATAAGGCTTATTGCAGTGACGCTGAACGACGGAAACGACTGGGCTGACCATTCGGCATTGTATGATTATGGCTTTTCGCTTGTTGAGCGTGTTCAGCTTTCGACGAAATATAAAAGTATTGATGTTGCACTTGTCGGTGCTGAACAGAACAGCGTTACTGTTGTGCCTTGTTCACAGGCAGAGGCAACCGTTATGAAAAACGATATAAGCAAAATAGAAGAAAAAATCTATCTTCCACGATTTGTTTATGCACCCGTAAAAAAGGGCAGTACAGTCGGAAAAATCGTTTATACTTTAAATGAAAAAGTAATTTCCGAAACAAAACTTATTGCATCATCTGATGTGCAGGCACAAACAGCGGAAAAACATTGGTATGATTTTTTGAAACTAAGATTATTTTAAGTGTCGGATATACAAGCTTATTATTACAATAAATTTCAGACTGCATATTAAACTGACGGTCTGTTTAATTATGAATTATGCATTATGAATTATGAATTATAAAAGATGGTGAAGATATGGCAAATGAGGAAAAAATAAGAGTACAGAAAATTATAGCTGACGCAGGGATTGCGTCAAGAAGAAAAGCTGAGGAGCTTATTTCAAGAGGAGCAGTAACCGTAAACGGCAGAAAGGCAAAGCTCGGAGATAAGGCTGACCCCTACAAAGACCGCATTACCGTTGCAGGACGTGAGATAACTCTCAGCAAAAACGCAAAAAAATATTATATTATGCTCCACAAGCCGAGAGGTTTTATTACAACTATGAACGACGAGGGCGGCAGAAAATGCGTTGCCGAGCTTGTTGACGATGTTCCTGCAAGACTTTTCCCTGTCGGCAGACTCGACAAGGAGTCGGAGGGCTTGCTGTTTATGACGAATGACGGCGATTTTGCAAATATGATAAGTCATCCGTCAACGCATTTTGCAAAGACATACCGTGTAACCGTAAGACCGAGAATAAGCGAAGAACAGCTTACTTCCCTTACAACAGGCGTGCTGATTGACGGACGTATGTCGTCACCTGCGGCAATACATGTAATCAAAAACGAACAGGACAGAACTGTTCTTGAAATTATACTCGAAGAAGGTCGCAACAGACAGATAAGAAAAATGTGCGAGGCTGTTAATCTTGAAGTCGCAAGACTTAAAAGGGTTGCAATAGGCCCTGTAAAGCTCGGAATGTTACAGCCGGGTAAATGGCGTGAGCTTAAACCCGACGAAATGCGTAAAATTTCAAATCTCCACAAAAAACTTGTTGCACAAAATCAGCACGAGCAGGAAATGAAAAAACACGACAGAAAATCCGACAACAGATAATATTATAAATGCATTACGGCGGTAAACTGAATTAAATGAAGGTACTGATTTATACAGGATTTTTCAGACGACTTTTTCTTAAAAAGCGTCTGAAATCAATGAAGTTTTTTTGGAAAAAAGATGAGAAACACTGGCAAAGGCATATTGACGACAGCAACAAGGACGAACTGAAAAAGGTCAGGAAATTCTGTCGCAGAAAACTTCTTAAATACGATTTTGTTGATGACAGTATGGACAGAAGTACAAACTACCGAAATGCTTTTTTCAAAATAAGAAAGGGAATTTTCGGCAGTGATATATATGTATGTGCATACTGCGGCAGGTTTCTGACAAAAAAATGTGTTTGCGTTGACCATATCATACCTGTTTACAGGGCGAAAAACGATGATTTTTACAGAAGAATTTTGTCATTGCGGCATATCAAAAACGTCAATGACATACGCAATCTTGCACCAAGCTGTAATAAATGCAACAGCAAAAAAAGTGCAAACTGCGGTTTTTGGGTAATACGGGGCTGGTTCGGCAGGTCAGCAGGGCGTGTTATAGTCAAGGAAATTGTTTTTCTGATACTCGGTTCGATTTTGCTTTATTTTATGTATTATTTTTTAAAGGAAAATTTTGATTATAGTTTATTATATAAATTGTATAATTTATTTTAGCGATATTATAAAATTCTTAATAGCATAATGACTGTAAAATGCAGGCGATTTTTATGTAATATGATTAAAAATTGCCGTGATTTTTAAAAATTGTTGACTGTAAATATATTATATAATATAATAATGATAAATGGTTAAAATATGTTTTAAAAACACATTTAATATTTATATAAAATGACATAGAGGAGACTTGTCTATGGGGTTACTTACAACTTGTCCGGGCTGCGGCAACCAAATCGTTAATAACGGCGAGGACTGTCCTTTCTGCGGATACAGTATGAAAAACGGTAAATCCAAAGAAGAACTGGAACAGGAGGCTATGGAGGCTCAGCTTGCAGAAGAGGCGAGAATAGCTGAGGAGGCAAGAATAGCCGAGGAAGCGAGAAAAGCCGAGGAAGCGAGAATAGCCGAGGAAGCGAGAAAAGCTGAGGAAGCAAGAAGAGCCGAGGAAGCGAGAAAAGCTGAGGAAGCGAGAAAAGCTGAGGAAGCGAGAATAGCCGAGGAAGCGAGAAAAGCTGAGGAAGCGAGAAAAGCTGAGGAAGCGAGAAAAGCTGAGGAAGCGAGAATAGCCGAGGAAGCGAGAAAAGCTGAGGAAGCGAGAAGAGCTGAGGAAGCGAGAAGAGCTGAGGAAGCGAGAAGAGCCGAGGAAGCGAGAAAAGCCGAGGAAGCAAGAAGAGCTGAGGCAGCGAGAAAAGCTGAGGCAGCAAGAAGAGCTGAGGAAGCGAGAAAAGCCGAGGAAGCTGAAAAGCAAAACGCACAGTCTTTAAATATTTTTGCACAGTTCCGAAATAAATCAATAAATTCTTCAAATGTTCAGCAGTCGGTTGACATAAAGAATGTTGCCGAAAGTGAAAACTTTCCTGCGCTTGAAGGCAGTGACGATAAGTCAAAATTGCCGCCGATGGCAAAAGAACAACCGGTGCCGCTTTCTAAGATAGCAAATACACCGGCAGTAAGGCTTACACCTATTAAAAATGAAGAGATTAACAATGCTTTGCCACCGATGCAGATAGAACGTGAGGTTACTCTTGATGAAATAAGACATTCACAGGCAGTACAGCTTTCGCCAATCGAACAGGAAAAGATAGACAATGCATTGCCCGCTATTAACAGTCCGGAGGCTGCACCGCCAAAATCAGCACATCCTGCTGAGGACTTTGCACAAAAGCCAGTAAATACACAGAAACCGCAGCAGCCTGCACAGCCACAGCCAAAGCAGTGGTCGTCAAATCCGCAGGACTTTGCACAAAAGCCAGTAAATACACAGAAACCGCAGCAGCCTGCACAGCC
>JBJEOP010000030.1:0-21993 GCA_051880775.1 Acutalibacteraceae bacterium | reverse complement strand
AGGACTTTGCACAAAAGCCAGTAAATACACAGAAACCGCAGCAGCCTGCACAGCCACAGCCAAAACAATGGTCGTCAAATCCGCAGGACTTTGCACAAAAGCCTGTTAATAATGCAGGTCAAAGGCAAACAAGACAATCGGGCAAGCTGGAATTACAGCCGATTGTGCAGGAAAATAGCGAAAGAACTGCAACAGGTGAGGTTTTACAGCCATTGCCGCCGCAGCAATCAATAGATAACAGCAATTTCGATACTGAAAGATATGTAAACAGTCTGAAAAAACGTATTGAAGAAGATACCTCGATTTCAGACAGCCAGACACAGAATCAGGCATCATTTGAAAACGACAACATTGAAGTAAAGCCAATGACATTTGACGGAAAACAACTCAGACAGGCAAGCGTAAGTGTTGTTCAGGTGCCGCCAAAACCGAAAAAGAAGTTCATTTTACCGATAATTGTTGTAATTATTCTTGTGATTGCATTGATTGTTATTGCGTATATTATGCTTTCGGGTACAAACAAGCCGTCAGACAGCGAGAGTTCATCGCAATCGTCGCAATCGTCACAATCATCACAATCATCACAATCATCTCAGTCGTCCCAGTCATCTAAAACAACGAGTGCCGCAGAATCAAAAACATCGGCAGGTATTCCGGATTTTGAGATTGACGAAATCATTGAACATACATATATCTGAACCTATACTTTTAAATGAAGAAGGCTACACCAAAAAACGGTGCAGCCTTTTTTGTGTGCGTATAAATTCTACGAAATAACGGGCTGAATTTGCTGTTCTCTGAGGGCATATTCAAGTGCCTGAGGTATTAACTCAAAGTTTGCCACAAGCGAATTTGGCTTTTGCTGAGCGTTATCCTGAGAAAAAGGAACAAAATATATATGCTTATTATTCATCAATCGACCTATGTTTTGAGCAGAAGCACCGAGAGCGTCATTTGTCGCAATAGAGATAAGCACAGGCTTTGACTGACGCAGATGTGACTTGACAGCCATAGTAACGGGTGTGTCCGTTATTGCATAAGACAGCTTTGCGGCGGTGTTGCCTGTACACGGTGCAACAAGCATAATGTCGGTCATTTTTTTGGGACCTATCGGTTCAGCGTCTTTGATAGTATGAATAATCTCCCTGCCGCACAGTGTTTCAATTTTGTTTCGTATTTCCTCAGACTTTCCGAACCTTGTATCGGTTGAATAAGCGTTGAATGACATTATCGGCAGAATATTATATCCGAGTTCCAGCAGCTTTTCCATTTGTGTCAGTGCCTTTGAAAATGTACAGAACGAGCCGCACATAGCAAAGCCAACATTTATTCCGTTCATAATGCTTCCTCCTCAATGATGTTATAAACAGCATTTTTAATGATTATTCCTGCGGCTTTCGGTGCTGATTTTCCCGGAATAGACAGTGCGTGAATAGCCTTGATTGACAGTCGTTTTGCTGCGTCGAAGTCAACGCCTCCCGGTGATGATGCAAGGTCGATAACCAATGAACCCGTTGCAATCCTTGCGAGTGTGTGGGAGTCAAATACAAGAGAGGGAACAGTGTTGAAAATTATATCGTAATTTCCGGAAAGCCTTGATGTCGGCAGAGCCTGCATACCTTTTGCACGGATAAAGGCGAGGTCTTTTTGTTTTCTTGCACTTACCCATACTTTTGCACCGATTCCCCTCAGCATATCGGACAGCACCCGTCCTATACGTCCGTAGCCTGTCACAAGACATCTTGCACCGTTTACCGTGCCGTCATATTCGTGCATAGCAATTTCTATTGCACCCTCACTTGTCGGAACGGCGTTTTCAACGGCAAACTCATCACGCTCGCTGTAATCATAAAGCTGAATATCTTTGAATAATTCATACCCCGATTTCAGCTTGTTTTTCATTCCGCAGAATATCGGTTTATTATCAAAAAGCCGTATAAAGTCCTCATCAATACGGATTTTCTTGTCAGAAAGCGGAGTATTTATATTTATTCCGTCTGTCGTCACGGGCAGCGGCAGAATAAGTGCTTCACAGCGTTGTGCAAGAATTTCAGCGTCAACATTCTGAAGCCCCATAAGATTGTCACTTTTGTCAAAGCCTGACAGAAACACGCTGCACCCGTCGTCAGCGATTGATCTTGCACAGTAAAGCTGGCGTTTGTCACCTCCGATTATTCCGAAACTGTTTATAAAACACATAAGTTTTACCTCCCGGAAATACAGAATAAATCCGATGTAAATTAACAGTTATAATCATCTGTCAATATATATTATGTCGGACAAACAAAAAAGGTGTTATGAGAGAGGCGTGCCGCCATTGTCTATTTGCGTTCATACTTACCGTTACCCCAAGCTTTATGTATGTAAAATCAGTTTATGTATAATTCCACACAACGACTAACGATTACAGCAAAAACTCCAAACTAAAACAAGCGGAGTGTTCCGAAAAAATCGAAACACTCCGCTGTTCATAAATTATAGTATATATAGTTTATGATTATTCTTCTTTCATTTTTGCAAAGCATTCGCTGCAATAAACAGGGCGATCCTCACGTGGTTTGAAAGGAACTCTTGCTTCCTTACCGCATGCAGCACAAACAGCCGTGTACATTTCACGCTCAGGCTTAGCTGCGTTCTTTCTTGCAGCACGGCAAGCCTTACATCTTTGTGGCTCGTTTACAAATCCCTTTGATGCATAAAATTCCTGTTCGCCGGCTGTGAAAACAAATTCAGCACCGCATTCCTTGCAGATGAGAGTCTTATCTTCGTACATTTGATTTACCTCGCTTTGGTATAATTATAGATTTTCGCCCTCGGACGGAATTGCACCGTCACCTTTGATTAGTTCAACGCTCTCCTGATATAAGCTACATGGGCATATAAAAAACTGTATCAGTTCATAATTCTTAGTTTTCTTCTGACTCGCTGCATTGCATTATCACATACCTTTTTTGAAACATTGAGTGCTTCGGAAATTTGATTATATGATTTGCCTTCGAGATAAAGTGACAAAACCGAAAGCTCTGTTTTTGAGAGATTATTATTTAAATAATCTACCAATCCCTGTAAGTCCTCACGAATGATGACTGCGTTTTCAGGTTCATTATCAGGCAGTGAGTACAGCTCTGTTTCATCATCAAGAGAAACAGAAATGCTGTTTATTTTGTTTTTGTCTGCATTAGCAGTGCGGACAGCAGAAACAAGTCTGTTACGAATACATATACTTGCATAAGTGCGAAACGACGCTCCGCCATTTTCATCAAATGAGCGGACAGCATTATGCAATCCCAGAAGTCCCTCTTGAATAAGATCCTCCGACTCTATGCCCATATTGTATAAATCTGATGATTTGTTTCTTATTATAAAAATGTAGCGTACCGCCAACTGCTGAAAAGCAGTCTGGTCGCCGTTTTTGTACAGGTGTATAAGTTCAGTGTCGCTCAGATTTTTATACTCATCAATCTGTTCATTTTCAAACATTATGACACCCCACAGCAATATGTACCATTAAATAATACACTATAAATTTCATTATGTCAATGAATTTTTGATAAAAACTGCAAAAAACTTCTTCTTCGGTATAACTTATCAAAAGGAGTTAGTATATTTGTTTATATTTGCCAAAGAATAAATTGACATTGTCAAAGGTATTGCAGTTCATAAAAATTTAATATATAATTTAAAATGAAATAAATTTTGTTTCATCAATACGGACGTTTTTCTGTCGCTTAAACCGAAAAATATATTATTTTGCGGCTTTTGGAATTTATCCGATAATGTCGTTTCGGAAAAAGGGGATATTCAAAAAAATGGTTGTTGCTGTAAGAAGTATGGGAATTCTGGGAATAGACGCATTTGAGGTTCAGGTTGAAACCGATATTTCGGGAGGACTTATGGCGTTTGACATTGTCGGCTTGCCCGATACATCGGTAAAGGAATCCCGTGACAGAGTGCGTTCCGCAATAAGAAACTGCGGTCTTACTTTTCCTATGAAAAGAATAGTTGTAAACCTTGCACCTGCCGATATTAAAAAAGCGGGTGCAGTTTATGATTTGCCCATACTCGTTTCACTGCTTCTGGCATCAGGAAATATAGACAACAATCTCTCGGATTCCGCATTCATAGGCGAGTTGTCGCTCGGAGGCGAGGTTCGCCCGATAAACGGCGTTCTGCCTATGGCTATTCAGGCAAAAAACAAGGGCTGTAAGTATTTTTATGTTCCCGAAGAAAATGCCGCCGAGGGTGCTGTTGTTGACGGTATCGACATAATACCCGTTCATACCATTTCACAGCTTGTGGAGCATCTGAGAGGAAAGCGTATAATAAGTCCCGCAAAGCCCGTTGAAAATGTTTTTCAGCCGCAGAATTTCAGCGTAGATTTTTCTGATGTAAAGGGTCAGTTTGAGGCAAAGCGTGCCATTGAGGTTGCCGCCTGCGGAGGACACAACATTCTTCTTATCGGCAGTCCGGGTTCGGGCAAGAGTATGCTTGCAAAGCGTATTCCGACCATACTGCCCGATATGACCTTTGACGAGATGATAGAAACAACAAAAATACATTCGATTGCCGGAGCTCTGCCAAACGGAGTATCGCTTGTTTCACAGCGTCCGTTCCGTTCACCGCATCATACGGTTTCACCCGCAGGTCTTTCGGGAGGAGGAAGTATCCCTCACCCGGGTGAAATTTCGCTTGCACACAACGGAGTGCTTTTTCTTGACGAGCTGCCCGAATTTAACCGTAACACAATGGAAATCCTGCGTCAGCCGATTGAGGACGGACAGGTTACAATATCCCGTGTGAACGCAACTCTTACTTACCCGTGTTCGATTATGCTTGTTGCGGCAATGAATCCGTGTCCGTGCGGATATTACGGTCACCCGACACGAGAGTGTACTTGCAGTCAGAAAGCCGTTTCAAATTATCTTGCAAAGGTTTCGGGACCTCTGCTTGACAGGCTGGATTTGCACGTTGAGGTGCCGCCTGTTGAATTTGACGACCTTTCGTCAGACGAAAAAGCCGAATCCTCAGCCGAAATAAAAAAGCGTGTTGACCGTGTACGAAAAATTCAGAATGAACGCTTCAAAGGCACGGGCATATCTTGCAATGCACGGATAACATCGGCTCTTCTGCAAAAAATGTGTCCTATGGACGACAGAGCAAAGGCTATACTTCAAAAATCCTTTGATGTTATGGGACTTTCCGCAAGAGCCTACGACAGAATACTCAAAGTTGCCCGAACGGTAGCTGACCTTGATAATTCTGAGGTCATTAAAACACCGCATATTATGGAGGCAATTCAGTACAGAAATCTTGACCGTAAATACTGGAACAAATGATAGCATTTTCATAATGTTATTTTTGTCGGATAATGTTGCGGTTTACGGACATAGAATTTATATTGTATTACAGCTTTTTGTGAAAATTCACATAATTTACTTTTTGGTATGTTGCGGTCGGAATAAGGTAAAATAGATTATATAATAAACGACCGTTTTCCGAGGGGGGATTGCAAAAATAATTTTTACTTTAATTTTTTAAGGGGGTATGCGGCAATATATTTGAATTAACAAACAAAACGAACATCAAAATTTTTAGGGGGATTTTTAAATGCTCGAATTTTTTAAAGTAAAAGAGAGAGGCTCGAATGTAAAAACCGAGTTTTTCGCCGGTATTACCACATTTATGGCAATGGCGTATATTCTTATGGTAAACGGAAGTATGTTCGCCGATCTGGGTCTTTCATACAACGCAATGTATATTGCAACGGCAATTTCGGCTATTCTCGGAACAGTCCTTATGGGACTTCTTGCAAACCTTCCGCTTGCTCAGGCATCAGGTATGGGCATAAACGCATTCTTTGTTTATACTGTATGCTTTGGCTTTGGATTTACTTATGCAAACGCTCTTTTGATTGTTCTTATTGACGGTGTAATCTTCATCGCTCTTACCGCAACAGGACTCAGAAAGAAAATCTTTGACTGCGTTCCTAAATGCGTAAAGACAGCTATCCCGGTAGGTATCGGTATGTTCATCGCATTTATCGGCGTACAGAATTCAGGTCTTGTTGTTCCGAGTGAAGAAACAGGTGTTACACTTGCATCATTCAACCTTATCGGCGGAAACGTAACATGGGCAACTATAATGCCTCTTGTTATTACTATCATAAGCCTTATGGTTATCGCAATTCTTTCAGCAAGAAAAATCAAGGGTGCTGTTCTTTGGGGTATCCTCGGCGGCACAGGTGCATACTATCTTCTCGGTCTTACCGTTCCGGGATTTTATGATAAATTTGCGGATAAGCTTTCACTCAATCCTTTCTCAGCTTTCGGTGATTTTGCAACTCAGTGCTTTGGCAAGGTATTTACAGAGGGCTTTGACTTCTCGGGTTATCTTGCAAAACATTCAACAGAAAGCCTTGTTATCCTTATCATCACAACATCTCTTGCATTCTGTATGGTTGATATGTTCGACACAATGGGTACTCTTTATGCTGCCTGCTCACAGGGCAACCTGCTCGACAAAAAAGGCGAGGTTGTAAATATGAACAAAGCAATGCTCTCTGACGCAGTTGCAACAACAGTAGGTGCTGTATGCGGTACTTCAACCGTTACAACTTATGTTGAATCAACAGCAGGTGTTGCAGAAGGCGGCCGCACAGGTCTTTCTTCTCTTGTAACAGCAGGTATGTTCTTTATTGCAATGTTCCTTACACCTATTGCCGCACTTATTCCGTCAACAGCAACAGCAGCCGCACTTATTTTTGTCGGCGTTCTTATGATGAAGAGCGTTAAGGACATAGACTGGAACGACATTTCCATTGCTGTTCCGGCATTCCTTACAATATCTATGATGGTATTTACTTACAACATAAGCTACGGTATTGCATTCGGTCTTCTTTCTTATGTAATCATCAAGCTCTTTACAGGCAAGGTTAAGGAAATTCATATCACAACATGGATTATCACAGCACTGTTCCTTGCAATGTTCCTGCTTACACACTGATTTTAAAATTTTTTGAATTTCTTAAAAGACAGAAAAATTCTGATTTTCAGAGTTTTTCTGTCTTTGTTTTTCGGAATAAAGCCTGATACCGTTTTTTTTTTTTGAGTAATAGATGTCGGGACTTTGCACCAAAGTCCACAAGGACTGCCCGCACTTGACTCCGTCAGGAGTATAATACCCCTGCACGCAATTTTTACCCTCAGATTTCAAAGAAAATAGTATAACAGGAATAACATCGGGTATCTGCGAAAATAATATGGTCATTAACAGAAAATATGACAAATTACGCAGTCGCTGTATTTTATTATTGATAATTGGGGTATTGTCAAAAAGCTTTGTACATACAATTAAAGAATGCAGGAAAGTTAAGGGTTCAAACAATTTCTGCCCGATAAGCTGATGTAACTGATTTTTAAAATCAGCGTCAATTCATTTGGAGGTCTGTTATATGGATAATGCCGAAACCGTAAATAATTCTGTTAAAATCAAAACGATATTCAAAAATTCACTCTGTGGTCTGCTTATAGGCTCATCAATGCTTGTGCCGGGCGTCAGCGGCGGAACAACGGCAATAATGCTCGGAATTTATGACCGTCTTGTGTCGGCGGTGAGCAATGTTTTCCGTGAGTTCAAAAAGAATATTTTTTTCCTTTTGGAGGTGGCGTTCGGCGGAGTTGTCGGAGTTTTGCTGTTTTCGGAATTTATCCTGTGGCTTGTTGAAAAATGGCAAATGCCGATGATGTATTTTTTTATCGGTGCAATAATCGGAAGTATCCCTATGCTTTTGAAAAAATCGAAAATCACGCTGAAAAGCGGTTATAACATAATTTACGCTTTAATCGGAGCAGGGTTGGTTTTTGCGGTAGGACTTCTGCCGAAAAGCAGTCTGACAGTCGTTCCGAGTGACTTTAAGGGTGCATTGCTGCTGATATTATGCGGAGTTATTATCGCCGTTGCACTGGTACTGCCCGGAATAAGCACATCTCACATACTTCTTGTTCTGGGAATGTATGAGGCGGTATGGGGATCGTTCAGGAATATGAATATTTACTATATTTTTCTTCTTGGAACAGGTATAGTCATCGGAACACTTCTTACGACAAAAATCATAGACAAAGCTATGAAACATTTTCCTCAGCAGACCTTTATGGCGATTGTCGGCTTTGCGGCAGTGTCGGTTTGTGATATTTTCCCGGGTGTGCCGAGCGGTATTGACATTATTTTTTGTACGCTTATGTCAGCACTCGGTTTTACAGCGGTATTCTTTGCGTCAAAATTTGCCCTTGCGAAATAAAAATACCGAAAATAAATTTTTGACTGTACATTTTTTTGAACTTAATATATGGTATAATAAAAACACATAATAAAAATTATAAATTGCGGGCAGATGGGCTGTCAAATTAAAAATTGAAAATGATTGTTACTGTAAAGAACTATTAACGTGATCTGACAGTGGCGGCACGTTACTATGATTTTGGTGCGTCAGCTTGCCGCTGTTTTTTGAAAAGCACCGATAAAGGAGGAATTTATTTTGCTGCAATTAGTATGCGGACGAAGCGGAAGCGGAAAAACGGAATTTATCCGAAAAAAAATACTTGACGCCGCAAACGGTGAAAAAGATATAATTCTTATTGTCCCCGAACAAAGCTCGTTTCAGAACGAAAAGAAAATTCTCGACAGTCTGGGAGCAAAAAAAGCGTCAAAGATAAGCGTGCTGAGTTTTTCAAGACTTTGCGATATAATTATTGAACAGTACGGCGGTATTACAAAAAAACGTATTGATGACGGAACGAAAACGGTTCTGATGAGTCTTGCGTTGGAGGAGGTTTCCGACAAGCTCATACTTTACGGAAACCGCAGCAGGAAAAATGACCTTACTGAGCTTATGATGGGGGCTGTGAGGGAGTATAAGATGTGTGCGATTACGCCCGATGACCTTCTTAAAACCGCTGACCGTGTGGAAAATGAACGGCTGAAAGAGAAGCTGCGTGAAAGTGCATTGGTTTATTCAACCTACAATGCAATGATAGACAGGGCGTATTCAGACCCGAATGACGACCTGACAAGACTTTATGAAACACTGCTTGAACACCATTATTTTAACGGGAAAACCGTATTTATGGACTCCTTTAACGGCTATTCGGGACAGGAAATGCGTGTGCTTGAATGCATAATCAGACAGGCTGACAGCGTTACGATTTCGGTCGGCTGTGAAAGAAATGACGGAAGCAACACGCAAAATTCAATTTTTGCCGAACCCGACAATACATACCGTCAGCTTATAAGAACGGCACAAAACAGCAATACAGAGCTTGCTCCTGCCGTGTGGCTTGACGAACAGAAAAGATTTAAAGAAAAGTCGCTTGCCGCCGTTGAAGAGTCACTTTACCGTTATGACGGCGACGACTATTTTATAACGGATAATGCCGTTTTGATGTATGAGGCAAATGATGAATACGATGAAATCGAACAGACTGCAAGGGATATTTCTCAGCTGACGCTTTATGAGGGATATTCATACAGTGATATTGCTGTTATTTGCCGTCAGCCCGAAATGTACAAAAGCATAATCGAAACGGAATTTTCAAAATGCGGTATTCCGTATTTTATGTCAAATCCGCAGAAACTTGAAACAAAACCGCTTGTAAAGCTTGTGCTTTCGGCATTTGATGTTGTACATTCGTCATTTAACACCGAAAGTATTTTTACGTTTCTTAAAACAGGACTTACTCAGCTTAATTTCGGCG
The DNA here is from genome assembly GCA_051880775.1 of Acutalibacteraceae bacterium. Classification (GTDB taxonomy): domain Bacteria; phylum Bacillota; class Clostridia; order Oscillospirales; family Acutalibacteraceae; genus UBA1213. Next base: position 12,244 of record JBJEOP010000030.1, on the reverse strand, counting down.
ATGTGTGCAGACTTGAAAACTATGCTTATATGTGGGACATTCGTGGAAAACGCTGGAAAAGTCCGTTCACTATGAATCCCGACGGAAACAGCGAACAAAAAAACGAAAAGGAACTGGCAGAGATTGAAGAACTCCGTAAAAAAGCAATAACTCCGCTTGAAAAGTTTGCATCTGCAATTTCAAAAGCGGAAAACGGTGCTGAACTTTCCGTGGCTGTTTATACTTTGCTTAAAGACATTAAAGCTGATGAGGCAATAAGAAAATTAGTGCATTATTTCGGAGAGAAAAACGACATCAAATCAAAAGAAGAAGAAACAAGAATATGGGATATTATGATGGATATTCTTGACAAAATGTACACGGTGCTGAAAGACGCTTATCTTGACAGCAAACGGTACGCCGAACTCCTTAATCTTATGATAAAGCAAAGCGATATTTCGGATATTCCGCAGACTCTTGATCAGGTTACAGTAGGTACGGCGGGAAATATCCGTGTTGAAAATTCAAGGGCAGTTTTTGTTATAGGTGCCGTTGAAAATGTTTTTCCAGCGGTTCCTGTTGACAGCGGACTGTTCAGCGATTCCGAACGCTGTGAGCTTCTTGCCTGTGAACTGCCTGTTTACGAGTCGCTTTACGCAATGTTGCTGAAAGAAAAATACAATGCTTATTCCGCACTGAGCAGTCCTTCCGAAAAGCTGTTCATAAGCTGGTACAAAACCAACTCAAAGGGCGAAAGCTGTGAGCCGTCGTCTATATGCCGTGAGGTTTTAAATATAGTTAAAAACATAAATATCAGACACAGATATGAGCTTTCGGACAGAGAGATGTTTTATACTGAGGGACAGTCGTTTTCGTACTGTGCCGAAAATTTCAATCAAAAAAACAGCCACTTTGATACACTCAAAAAATACTTTTCGTCGTCCGAAAAATATTCGTCACCGTTTAACGCAATAAGCCGTGCGTCAGCCGACAAGCCTTATACTATTTCAGACAGGAAAAATGCAAAGGCTGTTTTCGGCGAAAATCTTAATCTTTCGGCCTCACAGATTGAATTATACAATCAGTGCGGTTTTGCTTATTTCTGTAAATACGGATTAAAGGCATACCCAAGACAAAAGGCGGTAATGGATTCGGGTCTTTACGGAAGTGCGGTGCATTTTATTCTGGAAAACATACTCAGGGACAAAGGCTTTGAAGAATTCAGAAATTATGATGAACAGGAGCTTTCACGGCTTGTTGACGAATACCTGCTGAAATTTGTTGATTCAATCGGCGGAGATGAAGACCGCAGTGAACGTTTTTCGGCGGCGTGTGAGAGTATGAAGAAAAATATCGTTATTGTGCTTAAACGCCTTATTGCCGAATTTCAGAAAAGCGAGTTTATTCCGTCAGACTTTGAGCTGAAAATCGGTGGCGAAAACGAGGATATTCCGTCATATACACTTGAACTGCCCACAGGTGAAAAGGTTAATATACGGGGCAAAATAGACAGGGTTGACACCTATGTCAAGGACGGTAAAAAATACATTCGTATTGTTGACTACAAAACAGGGAATAAAAGCTTCAGGCTTTCGGATATACTTTACGGTCTTAATATTCAGATGCTTTTGTATCTTGCGGCAGTTGAGAAAAACGGCGGAGAACATTATTCCGACAGTCGGAAGTATCCTCTTGCACCTGCGGGAATTTTGTATATGCCGTCAACACCTGTTGCCAAGACGGGCAGAATAAATAACGACAATGTAAAGACAAGTCTTATTCAGGAGCAAAACAAAAATTTCAGAATGAACGGACTTGTAATTGACGATAAAGACGTACTCTCTGCAATGGAAAAAGATTTGGGAGGACTGTTTATACCGATAAACGTAACAAAGGACGGCAGTGTTAATAAGAGCTCTTTAAAAAATCTTGTTTCGCTCGAATCATTCGGCAAAATCTTTTCTTATATTGACAAGAAAGTTCTTTCAATGGCAGATTCGCTTTATGACGGAAAAATTGCGGCAGTACCGTCAAAGGGCAAGGTCGATGCCTGTGCATACTGCGATTACAAAACCGTATGCGGCTTTGAGGTCGGAAAAGATACAAATGATGTTTCAGCATTAAAAACCGACGCCGTAATGGAAATAATAAACAAAGAAACGGAAATCAACGACAGGGAGGCTGAAAATAATGAGTAAGATGAGCTTTACACCGTCACAGCAGGACGCAATAAATGCCAAGGGCGGTGCGGTTCTGGTTTCTGCCGCCGCAGGTTCGGGCAAAACCCGTGTGCTTGTACAGCGTGTCATAAGCCGCCTGACAGATGAAGAAAATCCGATTGACGCCGACAGACTTCTGATTGTGACCTTTACCAATGCAGCGGCGGCAGAGATGAAAAACAGAATTGCATCAGCCATTGACGAAAAGCTTGCCGAAAATCCCAACAATACTTCACTTCGCCGTCAGCAGCTTTTGCTGCCCCGTGCGGATATATGTACAATCCACAGCTTTTGCAGCCGTATTATCCGTGAAAACTTTTTTATTCTCAATATAAATCAGGATTACCGCATAGGTAACGAAAGCGAAATTTCGGCAATAAAGAACAGCGTAATGTCCGACATTATAGAAGAAATGTATGCACAGAAACGCAGTGATTTTGTACTTCTCAGCAATATTGTTTCAAATGCAAAATCGGACAGCGGTCTTGAAAGGGCAATACTTGATTTATATGAAAAGAGTGTTTCACACCCGTTTCCTGAGCAGTGGATTGAACAGGCGGTTGAATTTTATAATCCCGAAATACCGCTTTCCGATACGATATTTGCGAAAAAAGCATTTGAAAATATCGGATTTATAATTGAATATCTGAAGTCGCTTCTCAGTGAAAGCTATGAGGTTATTTCCGAAAATCCCGCTTTTCAGAGCGAAACCAAAAGTTCGGGCATTAACTGCTTTCATCAGTACAGGAACTTTGTAAATTCACTTGAAAATGCGGTGACTGCAAGTCAATGGGACAATATTGCAAAATGCGTTTCGGCATATACAAAACCGCCGTACAGAACCCCGACAAGCAAAAAAATCCCCATTGATGACAAAGAAAAGGAAACCGTAAAAAACTGCTTTGACACCATAGACAAAATATTTAAAACCAAGTTACAGCCGATATTTGACTTTACCGAGGAGATTTACACTGCCGATACAAATCAGCTTTATCCCGTTGTAAAATGCTTGCAGGAGATATTAAACGAGTTCGACAAACGCTATTTACAGGCGAAAAACGAAAAGGGAATACTGGATTTTTCCGACCTTGAACATTTTATGCTGAAACTCCTTGTAAAGCAGACGGACAGCGGATACGAAAAAACCGATTTTGCACGCAGTCTTTCAAAACAGTATGACGAAATAATGATTGACGAATATCAGGATACAAACGAGGCACAGGAGCTTATTTTCAGGGCGGTTTCAAACGACGAAAAAAACATATTTGTTGTCGGCGATGTAAAACAGAGCATATACCGTTTTCGTGAGGCTATGCCCGAAATATTTATACGCCGCCGTGAACGTTCTGTTTTGTATGACAGAGAAAATCCGCAGTTTCCTGCAAAAATTATCCTTGATAAGAATTTCCGCAGTCGTGAGGGAATAATCGACAGCGTAAATTTTGTGTTTGAACTCCTTATGTCAAAGCGTGTCGGGGATATAGAATATAACGACGAGGAAAAGCTTGTTGCCGGGGCTGCATATCCCGAAAAGGAAGAACCGGAGCTTGAACTGCATATTATCGGAACGGACGATGCCACAGCCGAAAATGACGAACAGTCGGAAAGTGAAGATGAAGAACTCAGCAATGACGAAAAAGAGGCAAGGCATATTGCCGATATAATAAACACTATGATGAAAAACGGAACAACCGTAACCGAGGACAAAAAAGAAAGACCGATACGGTACGGGGATTTTTGTATTCTCATAAGAAATTTATCTTCACACGCACATATCTTTTCGGAAATTCTCAACAAAAACGGAATACCTGCATATACCGACAAGCCTTACAGCCTTTTTGAATGCTACGAGGTCAATGTTGCACTCTCGTTTCTGAAAATTGTTGACAATCCCTTGCAGGATATACCGCTGTTATCCGTTATGATGAGTAATGTCGTCGGATTTACTGCCGATGACCTTGCTGTAATACGCAGTAAATACAAAAGAAAAACGCTCTATTCGAGTGTTTGTATTGCCGCAAGACCGTTCCTTGAATATTCTGACAGTGAGCAACATTCCGACGCCGAAAAAGAAAAACTCACCGATGACGAAATACTTATCGCAAAAAAATGTGCCAACTTTGTAAGCGAGCTTTCATATTTCCGCAGTCTGTCGGTTACCGTTACCGTAAGCAGGCTGCTTGATGTTTTCTTTGAAAAAACAAGCTATATTGAGGCGGTAAGTGCTATGAAAAACGGAAAAATAAGAGTACAGAATATTCATAAGCTTATGAATTTTATCCGTGATTACGAAAGCAGCGGCAAAAGCGGACTTACAGGTTTTATACGCCTTTTGAATTATCTTGAAGAAAGCGGAAACAACATTACCGCCGAGGATACTTCACCGTCGGATTCCGTAAAGATAATGAGTATTCACCACTCAAAGGGGCTTGAATTTCCGATATGCATTATGGCGTCAACAGCGGCAAAGGGCAATTCCGACAAAGGTGCCGTACTCTGTCATTCTCAGCTCGGACTCGGACTTAACACAATAGATACCAAAAATATGCTGAAATTTTCCTCCTTACAGCGTACTGTTATTGCCGATGAGCTTGCACACGAGAGTAAAAGTGAGGAGCTGCGTGTGCTTTATGTTGCAATGACGAGGGCAAAGGAAAAGCTGATTGTTATTTCATCAATAAAATCCAAATCAACAAAATCAGCGCAAAAGCTTGCACTTGAACTCAAAATAAATGACGGAAAAATCCTGCCTTATGATGTTGAAAATGCCAATACGCTTTCCGACTGGATAATTATGTGTGCATTGCTTCACCCGTCTATGACCGAATTACGCAGGGACGCAGGGGCAGAGGACATTGTTCCCGTTCCGACAAAATCAAAGTGGAAATATGTAAAAGTCGGAAATATCTCCGACAGTGTGAGCGAGGAAACAGAAGAAGAATACAGCGAACGGATTGATGATGAGTTTATGGAATTTCTTGAAACAAGATTTCAGCAAAAATATTCTCACGAAAGCCGCACACTCATTCCGTCAAAGGTTTCCGCATCAGCACTTGCACACAATGACAGCAGGTTTGATTTTGTTGCAAAGTCCCGTCCGGCATTTATGCAGGAAAAGAAAATGACCGGCTCAGAGCGTGGAACGGCAATGCATATCTTTATGCAGTATGCTGATTTCAGCAAAATTACCGATAATGCCGAAAATGAAAAACAAAGAATTGTAAATCAGGGCTTTATGTCGCCCGAACAGTGCAACGCTTTGAGTGATGACGATATAAATAAATTCACGCAAAGTGAGCTTTTCAGCCGTATGCTCAATTCGGAAAAGCTGTACAGGGAATACCGTTTTACCGTGAATATCTCAGCAAAGGATATTGACGAAAACACCGACTGTACCGACAGCGTTATACTTCAAGGTGCAATCGACTGTATATTTATAGAAAACGGCGAGCTTGTTATCGTTGACTATAAGACCGACAGGGTAAAAGAGGTTTCGGAGCTTGCAGACCGCTACGCAAAACAGCTTAAACTCTACAAAAATGCTTCTGAGCAGGTTTTTGAACTGCCCGTCAGAGAGTGCATTATCTATTCACTTCATCTCGGCGAACAAACGACAATATAATTCATAATTATTATGCAGACAGTCAGCTTGTACGGTGATTCTGAGTTGATTTGAGCCGCCGCTTAAACTCAATTCAAAATTAAAATATGAATGAAATATGCTTTTGCATCATAGAATTTAGTATCAGCAGAGCGTATGAGGTGATTTTTTGGATTTTGTTTCAGCCGTCGGAATAGGAACCGCACTTGCTGCGGACGCATCAGCCGTATCACTTTCATACGGTTCGTCAGACAAACATTTTTCTGTTAAGATTGCCGTTATTACCGCACTTACATTCGGAGTCTTTCAGATGCTTATGCCTGTTCTTGGCTGGAGTATCGGAAAAGTCGGCAGTACATTTGTTCAGAATTATGACCACTGGATAGCCTTTGCAATACTTGCGTTTCTGGGAATAAAGATGATTTATGACAGCCGCTGCGACAGCAGGCGGGACTTTCCGCAAAGCCGCAGACTGCGTGTTCTCATCGCAATGGCGTTTGCAACAAGCATTGACGCACTGACGGCAGGAATTATACTGCCGTCTGCCGTCGGTGCAGATACTCCGCTTACTATGTTTCTTGCCGTATCAATTATAGGAACGATAACATTTTTGCTTTCGCTTATCGGATTTTTTATCGGCAGAAGATTTCGCACATTAAGTCCGAAAACGGCGGAAATTTTCGGCGGCATTGTGCTTATAGTTATCGGCATAAAGACTCTGCTGACAGGATAAATACAAATAAAATGAGTTTACTCCCGCAGTTTTTTGGGGCTGCGGGAGTTTTTGCATAAAAAACAAGCGACAGCCATAAGCCGCCGCTTTTTGATAAAAATAAAAATCCGCCCAACCGTATATGTCGATAATAACCTGCCTACAAAATAAGCAGGTGGGTGCCCTCCCCATAATTTCATACTCCCTTCGTCCGCCGAAGCGGGAGGTCTGAAGTCCGTTACAGGAGCCGGGCTCCCTGATAAAGGGTTGTAGGGTTATATAGACATATTCACGCATTGGGCAGAAATTATAAACAAACTTTATAATTTTTGTCTGAAATTATTATACAACAAAGCTTTTATAAAATCAAGAGGAAATTTTTATTCTTGCTCAAAATCTTCTTCGGGTTCGTCGTCAGCCATATTTTCATCAAAATGTGCTTCAAATATAGCGGCAATTTCGTCAAGAAGATCCTCGTCGTCAACCTCTGCAAGCTGAGGAGCTTCGTCATCATTGTCGTAAACTTCCTCAAAAATCATATATGTGCTTTCAGAGTCAATTCCTTCTTCCGGCAAATCGAACATAGGCATCAGTGCATAATAATGACTGTCCTTGTAGTCGATTTCGTCAAGAATTTCAAATTCGTACTCGTTTCCCTCATCGTCCAGAAGGGAGATAAGGTCTGCGTCATAGTTTTCGTCAAGCTCTTTATTCTGATTGCTCATTTTTCAACAGCTCCTTTTTCGTATTGATATTAAACATAATAATGATATTTTAACCTTATTTAATCAATAAGTCAATAGCAAACCGACGTTTATTTAAAATATAATATTTTTTAAAAAAGTTCAAAAAAACTATTGACATTTTACAAGAAGGTGCTATAATATAATCAAGATAAACAAAGAGAATAAATCGAAACCTGATGACTGTAAGGGTTGGGAATAAAGTTCCTTGGTTGAATCTCTTTCTTATCTAATTCACGAAGGGAGGCAAGCTCCAATGGGCGAATCGGAACCTGTTAGTCAAAATGACCTTGATGCCTTTTGGTGTGAGGTCTTCGACGGGGAAAAGACAAAGTAAGGACGGGTACATAAGGAAGCATAACCGCAGCTGCTCCATATGAAAAGATGGCACCGGCTGAGAGTTGCTTGATATTAACGACGATTGATGTCGAGAGTTCGGAACAGTCTTTGACCTGTAAGAAGCTGCCTGACAAAGTCTGCCGTTTTTTTTATAACATCTTCCTGCAACGGTGAACAACAAGGTAACTTTTTCAAAACTACAATTTAATATCACGGTTGTTGCGGATAATTTCAGTTTTTGATAATTATTTTTAATATGACCGTTAACCGTTTGACACACGGAGATTGTCTGACTTGAAGGGCGGAAAACAGTGTTAATGTTTAAAATAGCGGATGTTCCGTCCGTAGATTAAAATTGTCGTATTCATACTGAATGCATTGTGTTGGAGCTTTGCAGAGAGTTGAATATTGAGGTATTTAATCAGGCTGATAACGGTGCAGAACAGATGTTCTGCGTAGAACGTGTTAATAACGTACAGGATAAATACAATAATTATTTTTATACATAATACAAAATTTATTTAAAAGGACTGTGTCCGATGTAATACTCAGATTTGTATAAATTTCAGTGCTATCAGCTGAATAACTTAAAGTTAAAAAACAGGAATGAGTCCAATGCCGTAAACTTGAACGGAAAGAGCTATGTACCGTTTGGTACAGTGCTGAAAAAGTTTATTATTTTGAATTCTCATCAGAAAACGCTCCCGACAGCAGTGGTTGTCAGGAGCGTATTTTTGTTGTTGATTTATTTTTGGGTTAAGAGGTCGCATTATGTCGATTTGGTGATTGACTTTTTAAAAATATGGTGCTACAATAATTGCATAGAATATGAACAAGGGCGTTCTGCTTAGGCGGAACGCCCTTTTTGTGTTTGAAATTTATTTCAGGAGATGAAAAAAGAATGAAGGACTTGTGCTTACATACTCCGGCAATAAATGAATTATTGGCACGGTATGGCGTGAAATTCGGAATTTATAAAAACGGAGTTTTCAATGAACAGCTTTTTCCGTTCGATTCTATTCCCCGCATAATCAAAAAGGAAGAATTTGACTACCTTGAAAAAGGACTGAAACAGCGTGTTGACGCACTCAATGCTTTTTTGAGAGATATTTACGGCAAAAAGCATATTGTAAACGACGGGGTAATACCTGAGGAATTTATTTTTTCGTCATCGGGTTTTTTGCCGCAGTGTGACGGAATAGTTCCGCCGAAAGGAATTTTCAGCCATATATCAGGTATAGACCTTGTACAGTCAAAAAATGACGAGTGGTATATTCTGGAGGATAACCTCAGAGTTCCGTCAGGTGCTTCTTATCCGATGATTGCAAGAGAGCTTTGCAGACGCAGCAGTCCGCAGACTTTTGAAAACAACAGTATTGCTGATAACAGAGATTATGCACAGCTTCTGAAAGAGGTTATGGATAATGTCAATACCGGCGGTATCAATGTTATCGTAACTCCCGGAAGGTATAATGCGGCATTCTTTGAACATTCGTATTTTGCCGAGAAAACAGGTGCAGTGCTTACAACGGGCAGTGACCTTGTTGTTGAAAACGATAATCTTTACTATGTTGACTTCAACGGCAACAAACAGCGTGTAGGTGCTGTTTACCGCAGAATTTCAGACGAATATCTTGACCCGATGACGTTCAATGAGGACTCTGTAATCGGTATTCCGCATATATTCTCAGCCTACAAAAAGGGAAATGTCGCAATTATCAATGCTCCCGGCAACGGCATAGGCGACGATAAGGGAATATATTACTTTGTTCCCAAAATGATTAAATATTATCTCGGAGAGGAACCAATCCTTCATAATGCTCCTACATATCTTCCGTATTATGAGGACGATATGAAGTATGTCCTTGATAATTTTGATAATCTTGTAATAAAAGATGTTGCTGAGGCAGGCGGATACGGCGTAGTATTCGGCAGCAGTCTTACAAAAGAGAAAAAAGCGGATTTTATTGCAAAACTGAAAAGCGAACCGAGAAGATTTATCGCTCAGGAAATTATTGATTTCTATGACATTGATATTATCGACGAGGACGGAAAGCGTGTACCGAGAAAAGCCGACCTGAGAGCTTTTGTACTCACGGGCAGTGAAACAAAGGTCTGGAAAAGCGGTCTTACAAGATTCACACGCAACGAAGGCTCGTTTATTGTTAATTCATCACAGGGAGGAGGCTTTAAGGACACATGGGTATTATCACGATAGATAAAATGGACCATCTGTTCTGGCTTGGCAGATATATTGAAAGGGTAAACACAACGCTCAAAGCATATTTTGATGTCTTTGACAAAATGATTGATATGGACGAAAATTATTACAAAAAGGTTTGCAGTGAAATAGGTATTCCGAATATTTATACATCAAAAACGGATTTTATTTCACGCTATGCTTATGACCCGACCGACCCGAACTCGATTATGAGTAATCTTAAAAGGGCATACGACAATGCAATCGTTATGAGGGATTATATCGGTACAGAAACTATGTCTTATGTTCAGCTGGCAATGTTTGATATAGAAAACGCAGAGGACAGCGATGAAAGCTACCGCAAAATGCACTTTGCAATAGACCATATTTTTGCATTCTGGGGCTGCGTTGATGATCAGATTGACGACAATATGGTAAAGGGTATTCTCAGAATAGGCAAAAGGTACGAAAGAATTGACCTTTATCTTTGCTTTAAAAAGCCGATTTCAGATATACTTCCCGAGCTTGACAGACTCGAAAAGCGTCTTGACGAAACTCAGATGAAGTTTAATGAATCGACTATGTTTACCTTTAAAAATATGCTCAATGACAGGAATTTCAATTACTCAAACGCAAGGGCATTGTTTGCAACACTGTTTGATGCCTGAAAACAATTCATAATGCATAATTAGTGGTCAGTGGACAGTGTTTAGGGAAATTTCCTTTTTACTGTTGCTCGCCACTGTATGCGTTGTGATAAATTTGTTTTTGTGTCTTTAACAAAACTACACCAAAAATCAAAAATTTAAAACTGGGATTGAGGTGCTTATAAATGAAGAAACTCCATTTCGGATATATGATGAGTAATTCATTTGACAGTAATGTAACAAATCACAGGTTTTCGCTTAAATGCTGTCCCTGCGATAATGCACGTCAAAGGGTACAGAACATCAGCGTAAAAATCAATAACGAACCAAAGATTTTTTACGATTGCGATACATTCGGCAACAAGATTATTAACGGTATTATATCAGAACCGCATAATCTTTTTGAAGTTATGGTCAGCGGTGAGGTGATAACGGGTCTTGATATATGCGAGGAATACGAAACCGATATATGCAAGACTTATACATTCAAGTACTTTACGCCTTTTACAAGACCCGGCAAGCTGCTGACTGAGGCATATAAAAACAGTGATATTGAGTCTTTTGATACACCTTATGATAAGGCGACTTATATTTTGCACCTTGCACATAGGCTGATTTCATATCAAAAGGGCGTTACTGATATTAACACAACCGCCGAACAGGCAATGGCGAAAAAATCAGGCGTTTGTCAGGATTATGCACATATAATGCTTGCTCTGTGCAGAATGGCAAAGCTGCCGTCAAGATATGTTGTCGGAATGATAGTCGGCGAGGGAGAAAGCCACGCATGGACAGAGGTGCTGTGCCGTGGAATATGGTACGGCTTTGACCCGACAAATAATAAACTTACAGATGATGATTACATAAAAATATCCTGCGGCAGAGATTACAGCGACTGCACGGTAAACAAGGGAGTATTTACCGGATTTACAAACCAACACCAGAATATTCGTGTTTGTGTTACGGAGAACAAATAATTTTGAGGTGAAACAATGATAGAAACAGTTGTATCTGTCGGACTTCCGATAGATGAAAATCTTAATATAAAGAAAAAGCGTGTTACACCCATACACCCGCTTGACGGCAGTGAAAAAAGAATAAGCATTGTTACGGGTATTCACGGCGATGAATTAGAGGGACAGTATGTATGCTACCTGCTTTTGAAAAGACTTAATGATAATATAGAAAAGCTCAGCGGCATAGTTGATATATATCCTGCAATGAATCCGCTCGGAATTGACTCGATTACAAGAGGTATTCCGGGCTTTGACCTTGATATGAACAGGATTTTCCCCGGAAGCTCCAACGGTTCTATGACGGAATATATTGCGTCAAAAATTATTGATGATATTTCGGGAAGTGCCGCCTGCGTTGATATTCACGCAAGCAATATCTATCTTCGTGAGATACCCCAGATAAGAATAAATGAAATCAGTCAGGAAACCCTGATTCCTCTTGCAAAATTTCTGAATGTGGATTTTATATGGGTTCATTCAGCGGCAACGGTGCTTGAATCAACCCTTGCATATTCACTAAACGATATAGGCGTTCCTGCTCTTGTTGTTGAAATGGGCGTCGGTATGAGAATTACAAAGGAATACTGCGACCAGCTTGTTGACGGTATATTCAGCCTTATGAAAGAACTCGGAATATGGACGGGTGAAACCATAACACCCAAAAAACCCATTATTTCAGTTGATAATAATGTCAGCTTTATAAACGCTGTTGCCGCAGGAATATTTGTTCCTGAGGTTGACCACTGGAAAAATGTAAAGAAGAACGAAATTATCGGAAATATAGTTAA